>JAVETW010000033.1:0-27816 GCA_034005865.1 Thiomicrospira sp.
TGTTGCTTCGCCACGATTTCCCAAAATCTCTTCGTTTACTTTCTCCCTCTGATTTCAAATTCGTTTTTGATGATGCGCAAAAAATCGCTAATCGTCATTGGACGTTGCTTATTCGTGCAAATGGTCTGCAAACGCCGCGTTTAGGCTTGGCGATTGCTAAAAAACAACTGCAGCGCGCGGTTTGGCGAAATCGCGTTAAACGGATTGCGCGTGAGGCATTTCGTCAACATAAGCCGGATTTATGCGGGTATGATATTGTCGTGTTGGGACGTAAAGGGATGCAGGAGGTCGATAGCGCAACCCTAGCGGCCAGTTTTAGTCATTTAATTAATAAGATCCGTCGTTGTGATCGAAACCCTATCAAGAGTTAAGGATTTAGCATGAATATGAGAGCGTTTTGGTGGATTGCCCTAGCCTTCACCGCCATGTGGATTTGGTTTGAGTGGATGAAGTTTAGCGCGCCTTTGCCTGCAACGGCGGAACCGGCATCGCTCCAACAATCCGCCGATATTCCAGCGGCGAATGTTGCTTTGGATGCGCCGACAAGCGCACAAGACGGCGCGGTACCGCAAGCGTTGAGCCAAGTCGAGCAGGGCAAGCGGGTACGTGTAGTAACCGATACGCTTGAGTTGGTAATTGATAGTTTGGGTGGCGATATTCGCGATGCGCGTATGCTACAGCACGGTATGCCTAATGATCGTGATACGCCGTTTCATTTGATGGGTGATCAGGGGCCGCTTATTTATTACGCTCAAAACGGATTGGCAACGCCCGCTAATGCGGCTTTACCTGCTCCGACGCATCGTGCGATGTATCAGATTGCCGATAATGAATTTGTGATGGAGGGTGATGAGTTGCGTGTGCCAATGACTTGGCGTGAAAACGGCATTCATGTCACCAAAACCTACGTCTTTAAACGCGGTTCGTATTTGATTGATGTGGAATATCAAGTTGATAACACGACGGAACAGAACTGGTTGGGCAGCTTGTATTCGCAATTTGTGCGTACCGCGTATGATCCTTATTCTTCGGCGATGATGTATACCTACACCGGTCCGGTTTATTACAACGACCATAGTGAAGAAAGTAAGTACAACAAAATAGAATTTAACGATATTGCCAGCGCAAACTTCGATAACTATCCGATTTTAGGCGGATGGGCGGCGATGATTCAGCATTATTTTGTGACGGCAGTGGTGCCCAATCAAACGGTGACGAATAATTATTATGCGCGTGTATTGGATCAAGGGCGTTATTCGATTGGGGTGGTTGAGCCAAGTCAAACTGTTGAGGCTGGTCAATCTGCGTTGTTACGTTCGCAGTTGTATATCGGCCCAACCGAGCAGGATGTGTTAAAAGAGATTGCGCCCGGGCTAGAAAAAACCATCGACTATGGCATGTTCACCATTTTGGCTGAGCCGTTATTCTGGTTACTTAACTTGATCAATAACTTTATCGGTAACTGGGGTTGGTCGATTATTGTATTAACCATTTTGATTAAATTGGCGTTTTGGAAGCTGTCGGAAGCGAGTTATCGTTCGATGGCGAAGTTGCGTAAGTTCCAGCCCAAGCTAAAACAACTGAAAGAAAACTATGGTGACGATAAAGCCTTATTCCAGCAGAAAATGATGAAGCTGTATAAGGAAGAAAAAATAAATCCATTGGGCGGTTGTTTGCCGATTCTGGTGCAAATGCCGGTGTTTATCGCGTTGTATTGGGTGTTGATTTACTCGGTCGAAATGCGTCAAGCCGAATGGATGTTGTGGATTACCGACCTGTCGGCAAAAGATCCTTACTTTATTTTGCCGGTACTGATGGGTTTAACCATGTGGATTCAGCAAAAGCTTAATCCGACGGCGATGATGGATGAAATGCAGCAAAAAGTAATGAAGTTGTTGCCGTTTATCTTCACCATCTTCTTTATGTGGTTCCCCGCCGGTTTGGTACTTTACTGGTTAATGAACAACATTCTATCGGTGTCGCAGCAATGGTACATCACGCGCAAAATTGAAGCGGGTGAAGCCAAAGAAGCCGGCGAAAAGAAAAGTTAAATGACGATGTGATGATTAAAAAAGCCACGTAATGTGGCTTTTTTATTGGGAGTAACACTGTGTTAATTGAGTTAAGCGTATATGCCCTAACCGGATTAGCGGCGGGACTGTTGGCCGGGTTGCTGGGCGTGGGCGGCGGTTTATTGATTGTGCCGGTATTAAGTAGTGCGTTTATTGTGTTTTTGGATACACCCTACAGCGTGCATTTGGCGATTGCGACGTCGTTAGCGACGATTTTAATTACCAGTTTTGCTTCGGTGAAGGCGCATCATGCACATGGCGCGGTGCGTTGGGATGTTCTAAAACGGATGCTCATCGGTATTTTGATTGGGGCGTTTATTGGCGCTTGGTTAACGCAGTTTCTGAGCTCGAATGTATTGGCTAAACTATTTGGTGTGATGGAATTATTGATTGCGATGCAAATGCTGTTTGGCCGTCAGCCGAATGCGCAGCGTCAGTTACCCGGTACGTTAGGTTTAAGCTCGGTTGGAACCGGAGTGGGTGGACTTTCTGCGCTATTGGGTGTGGGCGGCGGTATGATGACTACGCCGTATTTCGTTTGGCATAATGTGTCGATGCACCAAGCGATTGCAACGTCGTCGGCGGTGGGTTTGCCAGTGGCGTTATCCGGTACGTTAGGGTATTTGATTGCTGGTTGGTCGGTCAGCGATTTGCCGGATTTGACCTGGGGATTTGTGTATTGGCCAGCGTTTTTGGTCATTATTAGTATGAGCGTGATTACCGCTAAACTCGGCGCAAATTTGGCGCACAGTTTGTCCGTTGCGCCGCTTAAAAAATTGTTTGCTTTAGTGTTGATAGGTTTAGGTTTAAAGATGTTGTTGCTTTAGGGGCGCTTGACCATTAATTTTTGAACCGCGAACACGCGACGTTTAGCAGGCCTGCTTATGTTGGCAAGATCGACTACAACAATCTCTCGCTTAATACTTGCGGCTTATTTGTTGAAATCGCGTTTTAAAAAGCTGCGTTTTACTTCAGTTATGCTTCGTGAAAAACAGGTACAAAATACTTTAATTGCGATATTTCTTTTCAAATTGGCTGACTTTTTGTAAATATCGGCGTGTTTCATCATAAGGCAGGTTTTTGATTAGATGTTGGTATACCTGCGCGGCATTAAGGCGATTAATTTGTGCGATCGCTGTCTCTCGATTGGCGTGAAACGCTTTTAATACATTGCCGCTGCCGGTGTTGTAACCGGCAATAACACAATATTCGCGCGCTTGCGCATCGCGTACGCCAGCTAAATAGCGCTCGTTTAAAATCGACAAATAAGCCGAGCCCATTTGAATATTATTTTTTGCGATAAATAAATAGTCTTTTGTCGGTGTGCCGTCTTTACCATATATTAGCCGATGAGCATCGCGCCCGGCGGAACGCGGTACAATTTGCATCAGACCATAGGCCGGAATGTGGCTAATTGCATAGGGATTAAAGCTGCTTTCGGCCTCCATAATCGCGTAAATAAGCGGCGCGCGAATTTTAAAGCGCTTGCTGTTTTGTTGGACGTAGGCGCGGTATTTATCTTGTTGGCCGCTTTGATGGTCTTTGACCATGGCAAATTCGACAAAATGGCGCGGCTTGTTGTGGTAAACGTCTTGTTTATAGGCGGTTTTGAGTAAATACTTGGCATACTGTTGCGCGCGCCAAGGATAACGAATTGGTTGGCCTTGGTGGTCTATCACCAAGTTGTATAAAAACGGTTCACCCTGCGCGCTAATCTCTTTGTCAGAGAGTAAATCAACTTTTGATGGATCATCCGGCGTCAGTAAGGTGGTTACAATCGCCTGCTCTAATTGTGCGTGAGAGTCTTTAGGGTCGATGGTTTCGACGCGAATCAGACCCGTTTCAAAATTAATAATCGCTCGGCTTTGGTATTTATCCGTGTATTTAACATATTCTTTGGGCGTGGCGACCTTTTCATCGCCCCATTGTTTTAATAGTTGTTCTGCCAAACTGATTAATTGATTGCGTACCAGCTGATCAAGCTGCGGCAAACCCGTGGAAGGTAGTTGAGAACCGATAGCCTCGCTAACCTTGCCTTGGCTTAAGGAATGGGCCGTATTAATTGAACGACGAATTTCATGCGGCTGACACGCCGATAAGCCGATTAACGGCGTTAGACCCGCCAGCGATAAAAATTGTCTTCTGTTCATTTCCCGTCCTTTGCCTGCTCCGTTTAGGGTAAATCTTGTCACCCTTGTAGTTAAAAATCAGCGCTAACGGCTTTAAGCAGAGTTCATACCAGTTTGATCGACTCAAGCCGATGAGCGGGTGAGTTTTGTTTACTTGCGTTTTCTGCTAAAGTGGCGGCAATTTTGATCAATAAAGCCGCCCATGATTAAGTTGATTGTATGTGATTTAGATGGAACCTTACTTAATGGCCAGCATTGTATTGCCCCTTTAAGCAAACAGGTACTCCAAATGTTAAATAACCAAGGCGTGGAGGTGATGTTAGCCACCGGACGCCATTACCAAGATGTGTATTTATTAGCACAACAGCTGGCTATTCCCACGCGCTTGATTACTTCCAACGGCGCACGCGTTCATAATGCCAAAAGCGAATTGATTTATGAAAATCACATTCCACCTGAATTGGTCAGCGAAATTTTGCATTTGAGTGCCGGATTCGAAGTGCATCGCAATCTCTACCAGCAAGATTTATGGCTAGTAGAAGAACCAAACGAACCTTTGCTCAATATTCATCACAGCTCCGGTTTTGCTTATCGCTTAACCGATTTTAGACAACTCGACCCTCATCATATCGACAAATTCTACTTCAACGCGGCGCATGAAAAACTTGTGCCGTTGCAAGCCTTATTGCAGCAGCGTTATGGTGACCAGCTGTATATCACCTTTACCACCGAAACCTATTTAGAAGTGATGAACCAAGGGGTGTCAAAAGGGCGAGCGTTGGAAAAAGTGTTGGTGCAAAAAGGCATCGCATCAACGGATGTAATGGCGTTTGGCGATGGCTTAAACGATGTGGATATGCTCAATTTAGTCGGCCATCCGGTGGTGATGGCCAACGCCCACCCTCAACTGATCACGCAAGTTCCCCACGCCGCACGCGCCAAAGCAAACGAAGACGACGGCGTGGCACGCTACTTAATTGATTATTTCGCCTTAGACCTAGTGCACACACCTTAGCAGGCCTGCTAAGGTGGCGGTGTCAAAATATAGCGTTTTGATTCACTAAGGCAGGTTAATAGTGGCGTTCGCTCATTCCGTTTAGTTTGTTGCGGGATGCGTTGTGCTGAGGGTTTTCGATTCGTTTTTGCTGCAAAATTGCTCAAAGCTTGTAATCGGCATGGGGTGGCCGAAGTAGTAGCCTTGGAAGTATTCACACCCCATTTCGCGCAATAGTTGATATTGGGCTTGGGTTTCGACCCCTTCGGCTATTACCCGCAGTTCTAGGGTTTCAGATAGCGCCAGTACCATTTTCGCAATCGCGGCATCATTGCTGTCTTCTAATATATCGCGTACAAAGCTTTGATCGATTTTGAGCTGATCCAGCGGTAAGCGCTTGAGATAGCCGAGCGAGGAATAACCGGTACCAAAATCGTCGAGAGAAAAGCGCACGCCTTTGTCTTTTAGTTCGCGCATTTTGGTGATGACCTGCTCGATACCAATAACAAACAGCGTTTCGGTGAGCTCAAGTTTGAGGCGCATCGGATTAGCGCCGGTTTGTTGTAAAATCTGCAGCGTTTGTTCGACAAAATCGGCTTGGTAAAATTGGCGCGCGCTCACATTTACTGCAAGAGTGAGTTGACGTAGCAAGGGGTCGTCAGCCCAGCGCACTAAGGTTTGGCAGGCCTGCTGAAGTACCCATGTGCCCATTGGAATAATGAGTCCGGTTTCTTCGGCCAAGGCGATAAACTCCGCTGGTGAAATCAGCCCGCGTTGCGGGTGTTGCCAGCGAATCAGCGCTTCAGCGCCGATAATTTGGCCGACTACGTTTACTTGAGGTTGTACATACAGCGTAAATTGTTGCTCGGTAACGGCTTTGCGTAAATCGTGCTCTAATTCATTGCGCGCGCTAACCAGTGCTTGCATTTGTGGATCGAAAAAGCGCAGCGTGTTGCGTCCGGTTTCTTTTGCTTGGTACATCGCCACTTCAGCAAATTTGAGCAGTTCTTCGGCGTCATATTGATCGCCGCTAAATAACATAATGCCAATGCTGGAGGTGGTGCGGTAATCCTGTAAGCCAAGGTGGAAGGGTTCGCGCAGACTGTTGAGTACATGGCGCGCCAGCGTTTCGGCCTGCTCTGCGGCGAGTCGTGCTTGTGCATCGAGTTGTTCGATATAGAGCATAAATTCGTCGCCACCTAGGCGTGCTAATTGAATATGCTCGTGGGTGAGGTCTTCTAATCGCTTCGCCACTTGGATTAAAAACTGATCGCCAGTTTGGTGTCCAAGGGTATCGTTAAGCAGTTTAAAGTTGTCTAGGTCGATTAATAAAATCGCGCTGTAGTGACTTGTCGGTGGCTCGCTACGTAGTTTTTGTTGTAAGCGGCGCATTATCAAATGTCGATTTGGCAAACTGGTTAAGCTATCGTAATGCGCTAAATAGTCGATTTGGTTTTGCGCGTCTTTGAGTTCGCTGATGTCTAAGCAATGGCCGATAAAACCGACAAACTGACCCTCGGTGTCGTAGCGGGGCGCGCCATCGTCTAAAATCCAGCGATATTCACCATCATGGCGCATCAGGCGGTATACCATTTGGAATTTAGTTTGGGTTTCATAAGCGGAACGAAATACGTGCAAGCAGTGTTCCAAGTCCTCAGGGTGAACGCCTTTTGCCCAGCCATCGCCATATTCTTGCTCGAGGCTATGACCGGTAAATTCGAGCCAGGGTTGATTAAAAAAGATGAACTTTTTATCCAAGTCCGCTAGCCATATTAATGCTTGGCCGTTGTTGGTCACCGAGCGATACAGCAATTCGCTTTCGCGCAAAGCGCGCGCATTTTGCTCGCGTTCATTGTCGATTTGACGTTCGCGGCGCCAGCTTAAGCCAAAACCTACCAGCCCGATGAACCAGACCACGCCATGCGATAAGCCCAGCTCAAGCTGGCGTTGGAATTGATGAGCATAGTAGGATTTCATCGGCACGGCGGTACCGATACCACCGCGAATTTCGCCGATTTTATAGCCTTGATGCGCGTGGCATTTTAAACATTCGGTTTCGACAACAAACGGCAACATCAGTCGCATATAACGTTCGTTTTCGATCAGGCTGATTTCTTCGACCAGCGTTGGCGTCTGTTCGAATTGCTTAAGCGCTTTCTTTTCCCATTCGTCAGCTTGGTTGTAGGGGTTAAGCGGATTAAGGCTGGTGATATTGGTTTTAATGCCGTAATCGTCGGAAAAATGGCGCTGCATATCGCGCAACATATACGCCGGATTCATCAGCGTGAGCTTCATGCCATCGCGGGTTTCGATGTCTTTTTGCGGATGAAATAAATACGGATTAGAGGGTGTACGCGCGCTGGGCGGAACATACACGCCGCCATGTGAAGCGGCCCATTTGCGAAAACTCATGTCTTTGTTGATTGTGGCGACAGCGGCGGCGCGCGCGGATTCGACGGTGTGTTTACTCAAGCTATCATAGTTAAAGCTGAGCGAGATAAAAATAAGACCGCTCCAAATGGCGATAAAAATCAGATATTTGTGTGTGCGTCGTGTTGAAACCGACGGATGTTGAGAGGACGCCATGCTACCTAGCTCTGTTGAGAAAATTCGTTTCGTCGATTATATCGACAAAAGTTGTTTAAAACCATGAAACTTGTCGGATTAAAATTGATTTAGCCGCACTAAGCTGTTTAGAATAGAATCTTATTTGTGAAAGCGATTGCGCAGCTTATCTGCCCTAATTTTACGAGAAGCCGACCATTAAAACCTTGTTTAGATTGTTGAGTATTGGATTACTCAGTGTAATCAGCTTTTCAAGCATGGCGCTCAATCAACGCGATGAGGCGTTGCTCTGGATTGGTGTCGAACTCTATCCTGGGTTGATTCAATCGATAGAGTATTCGCCTAATCCTCATCAAACGCACGCTGTGGTGTATCAACGCTATCCTCGCTACGCTAATATTGTGGCGCAACAACTCGAAAAATTTCTTCGCCAACCGATTGCGGTATTACGTTATGACTCGTTTTTACAACAGCCAGATGTGTATGCGGCGTTTTTAGTTGAACCCGAATTGCACAGCAAGGCGTTGGTTGAGTGGACACGCCAGCGTCAAATTTTTACCTTTTCCCCTTTTGCCGATGCGGTTAGGGCTGGAATCGATAGTGGTTTTTTAATTAAAGAGCAGGTTAAGCCGCAGTTGAACGTTGGTCAGTTGCGCAAAAAATCGATTGAATTTAAACCGTTTTTCTTCAAGATTGCTGAACACTATGACTAGTCCTCAACCTAATACAGATGCACCAAAAATCAAATTGGGTATGATTTTTATTGGTTTGTCCTTTGGCATTATTGCGCTGGTTTTTACTTATTTTTATGCTGTATTGGATCCAAAATTGCGTGAAGAAGCGCAAACGCAAGCGACGATGTTGACCCAATCTTTGAGTCACGGTTTAAAGTTCCAAACCGTGCTACAAGATGCGTTTTTATTGCAAAAAGAAATCGGCAAAATTTTGCTCTATAACGATGAGCGTTATAACCGCCCGTTTGTTAGCGGCTTAGTGCTTGAGTTCAATCCGGCGTTGTTTCCGCAACATTCGCGTTCATTGCAGCGCGGCGAGCTTGATTGTGAGCAATGCTTTAAAGTCGTCACACCGTTGTACGACCAGCAAACCTTGCAGCTGCTGGGTCAAATCACGTTTTATGTTGATGCGCATAACTACTTGACTTTGGTAAACGAAATTACCAAAAAGTTTTTCTTAACACTGACGATTTTAGCGGTATTGCTACTGGTAATTTGGATGGTGATACGACGTTTGTGGCAACAAAATCTCAGCGCACAACAACAAATGCAGGCGTCTAATGCGTATAACCAGCATATTTTGAATACGATGCAAGATATGCTGTTTTTGGTGGACAATAAAGGGCAAATTTTGGATGCAAACCGCTTTGCTCTAGAACAAATTAAAACCAGCCTTGATGAAATTAAACATCATTTTATTCAGCAATATTTACATCTTACCGATAGCAAAGCACGCCTACTAACGCTAATTAAGCAACCACAACCGCAACAAATCGAAGTTCGGGTAGAACTTAGTCCAAATCATAGTCATTTGGGTCTGGTTAGTGCTTCGCCGTTTAATCAAAACGCCGAGGATAGCGAACAAACCAGTTATTTATTAGTGGTAAAAGATATTCAAGCGCTCAAAACCGCAGAAGCGCGCCTCGCTTATCAGGCGCAAATGGCGCACGCTGGTCGTTTAAAATCCTTGGGTGAAATGGCGACCGGCATCGCGCATGAAATTAACCAACCTTTGACTGTGATTCGGCTTGGCGCCGAAGGCATAAAGTTTTCACTCAGCGCGCAACAACCGGAAGCGTTTGAGGTGGAGGTGGCACAAGATATTATCGACCAAGTGGATCGCGTTTCGCGCATTATTAATAATATGCGCGCGTTTGCTCGCTTCCAACCAGCCCCTAAAAGCTGGATTAAGCTGCATTTACCTATCGAATCTGCTTTATCGTTTTTCAAAGAGCAGTTGCGCATTAACGGCATTCAAGTGATCGAGCAACTGGATTTAGATTGCCCAGAGGTCTTAATTGAATCGCAAAAATTTGAACAGGTGATGGTGAATCTTATTGGTAACGCACGTCATGCGCTGAATGCGGTGAACGATGATCGGGTGAAAAAAATCAGTATTACGATGACCTGCACACCCGAGGCGATTACGCTGGTGGTTGCAGATAATGGTATTGGGATGGATGACAATACCCTTGAGCATTGTTTGGATCCATTTTTTACGACAAAAGACAGTGGTGAAGGTACCGGTTTGGGATTATCGATCGTACATACTATTGTGCAAGAATTTAATATTAAACTCATGATACAATCCGAACTCAATCAAGGTAGTAGTTTTACGCTTACTATCCCGCATAGGTTTTCAGAGATACCCGAATGAGTAGCAAAATATTACTGGTGGATGACGAACCGGCCATGTTAAAAATGCTTAAATGGCGTTTAGAAACCCATGGCTACGAAGTGATTTCCGCGTTGTCGGGGCTAGAGGCATTGGACAAAATCGACCATACGGAGGTTGATTTTGTGATAACTGATGTGCGTATGCCGATGATGGATGGCCTCACGCTGGTGAGGCGCATTAAACAACACCATCGCTATACGCCTTGTATTGTGATGAGCGGTCACGGCGATATGGATATGAGCGACTTAGCTGAACAAGCAGGCGCTTGTGGCTATATCCACAAACCGATTCGCTTTGAAGAACTCAACGGTTTGATTCAACAAAACCTTACTCTTGCGTTTAAAACGTATTAAATTGTTCTATTTGGCGCCGATCTCGTTTAGTGGGACGCCCCGCGCCTTTTTCACGATAACCAACCAGCGCCATATCCGCGCTGGGCTTGCGCTGTAGCAAAGTTTCTTCGATAAGCTGATATAAACATTCCGCTTGCTCGGCTTGGCGACGTTGGTCGCTCAGCGCCAGCACGCGCACTTTTACCTTGCGATGCGCTTGGGTGATATTTAACTCGTCACCGATATTTACGGTTTTGCTTGGTTTGGGCTTTTGACCATTTAGCTCGATCTTGCCACCTTTTAGCGCCTCGGATGCTAAACCACGCGTTTTAAAAAACCGCGCAGCCCACAACCATTTATCTAGGCGAAGTTTTTCGTCCATCGGCTTACGCCTCGCTTAACCAGTCGCGAGGGCGCAAGTAGTCATACAATGCGGCTTCTGGCGAACCGGTCTCAGGTTGATAGTTGTATTTCCAGCTCGCCAACGGCGGCATTGACATTAGAATCGATTCGGTACGTCCGCCGGTTTGTAAGCCAAACAGCGTGCCGCGATCGAATACAAGGTTGAACTCGGCGTAGCGTCCGCGACGATAGAGCTGAAAATCGCGCTCACGTTCACCATAGGGTGTTGATTTACGTTGCGCGACTATTGGGCGATAAGCTTGGATATAGTGATCGCCCACTGAGCGCATAAACGCAAAGCAAGTATCAAAATCCCATTGGTTTAGGTCGTCATAAAATAAACCGCCGACACCGCGTGTTTCATGACGGTGCTTAAGGTAAAAATAGTCGTCGCACCATTTTTTATAGGTCGGATAAATGGTTTCACCAAAGGGTTCGCAGGCCTGCTTAGATAGGCGGTGCCAGTGTTTAACATCTTCGATAAACGGATAGTAGGGTGTTAAATCGAAACCGCCGCCAAACCACCAAACCGGTTGTTCGCCTGCTTTTTCAGCGATAAACAAACGCACATTGGCGTGCGAAGTCGGCACATAAGGATTTTTTGGATGAATCACCAACGATACCCCTAACGCCTGAAACGAGCGTCCGGCTAATTCTGGGCGGTGGGCGGTGGCGGAAGCCGGAAGGGTTTTTCCGCGTACGTGGGAAAAATTAACGCCTCCCTTTTCAATCACCGCGCCGTTTTCTAATACCCGCGAGCGTCCGCCGCCGGTTAGTCCCATTGCCCCTTCTTCCCCTTCGCGCTGCCACGCATCGACGATAAAATCTTTTTCGCCGTCTTCTTCGGCCAGTTGGCGACAAATGTCGTCTTGCAATGTGAGCAGATAGTCTTTTACCGCTTGAATATTAATCTGTGTCATCAAAAATCCTTTTATAGCGAGCAAAACCTGACTAGGCCTGCAGATTTGCGAGTGAATCAAAATCGTCATTCTAGCATAGGATGTTAAGACGCGCCGAGGGCTGAAAACCGCCGAATCAATTCGCTGAGGTCTTAAAAAGTTACGTTTTTGGATTGCGCGCGGATTAAAATAAATTCAGTGGGCGTTTTGCACGAGTTGGGATATGAAAGCAAAAAGTAGAAAAAAGGCTTAATTTTGGGCGAAATAAGTAGGTAATAGCGCGATATTGCTAGGTTTTGCAACAAGGAATTGGCGCTTTTTGTGTTTTTAATTCTGTCTTAGCGTGTGCAAATGACGCTTAGTCAGTAGCGCGAGGACCCGCTAGCATTGAATGGGTTAAGCGAGGCGCTTTATTAATCAGGCTGAATTGAGGGTAGTAGGATGCGTATAAAAGCCTTGTGGATAGGGGTATTAAGTTTGAGTTTACTCGGTTGTGTGACAACGCAAACCACACAGTCGGGGTTGGTGGGGATTGAACGCCAGCAGATGTTTATGATTGCGCAAACCGAGATGATAGAAGGCGGTGAGCAAGCCTATGCGCAGGTGCTGCAAAAAGCACAAGAAGAAGGCAAACTCAATAAAGACACGGCGAATTTGGCGCGATTGCAACGCATTATGCAGGACTTAATTCCGCATACGGCGCAATTTCGAGCGGAAGCGATAAATTGGGATTGGCAGGTGAATTTGATTAGCGAAGACACATTAAATGCCTGGATTATGCCCGGCGGACGCATTATGTTTTATACCGGTTTGATTCATAAATTGGCACTTAGCGATGATGAAGTGGCGGCAATCATGGGACATGAAATGGCACATGATTTGCGTGAACACGCGCGTGAGCGCGCTTCGCAAGCGCAGATGACGCAATTAGGCCTAGGATTGGTGGGTCAACTAGCGGGGGTGAATGGCATGAGTTTGGATTTAGCGGCCACGGTGATTAATGTGGCGGTGCTATTGCCGTTTAGTCGTGTGCATGAAGTAGAAGCCGACCGCATTGGTATTGAGTTGGCAGCACGCGCCGGTTATGATCCGGCCGCAGCCGTAGGGATTTGGCAGCGTATGGCGGCATTATCAACCGGGGGATCCACACCGGAGTTTTTGAGTACACACCCGTCTTATGATTCACGTATTAAAGATTTAACCGAATATGCAAAACGGTTACAGCCAACCTATGAGCAAGCAAAAGCCGCCCGTAAAACGGGCGAATAACATTGATAAAACCTCGTACCCTTGTGGTTCATAAATGAAATGTCCATAGGCCCAGAAACACTTTGCGTTATTCGTGACATTCGAGTTCAAAACAACAAGATGCTAGCGCGACATTGGGTAGGCCATCCATTCATCAAGTTTTAACCAGGCCTGCTCAAGTCCTTGTTTATTAAGTGAGGAGAATAACTGCGCACTGGCGTTGGGATAGTGTTGTTTGAGTTGGGCTTGCAAGCCAAGCAAGGCTTTGCTGGCCTGATTGCGGCTGAGTTTGTCAGCCTTGGTGAGCAAAATATGTAAGGGTAAGTTTAATTCTTTTGTCCAATCGAGCATCATTTCGTCCAAGGGTTGCAGTGGATGGCGTACATCCATCATCAGCATTAAGCCTTTTAGCGCTTGGCGTTTTTCAACATACTCGGCCAATCCGGCTTCCCATAAGCGTTTGACCTGTACATTGACCTTGGCAAAACCATAACCAGGCAAATCGACTAAACGACGTTGTTCGTCAAGGCTAAACAAGTTAATCATTTGCGTTCTGCCCGGCGTTTTACTGACGCGTGCGAGGGCTTTTTGCGAGGTAATGACGTTTAACGCGCTAGACTTTCCAGCATTAGAGCGCCCAGCAAACGCGACTTCAAATCCTTCATCTGTCGGACAATGCGACAGGTTGGGGGCGCTTTTTAGGTAAATGGCTTTTTGATAAAGGGGGTGTTGTTGCATCATAGCGGGATTCCTTTTTGCATGGAGCGCGTCAGCGGTAAGCGCCACAACGAGGTCGTTTAGTATGGCTAGAATCAAGCCGAGGGTGAACGAGGTGGCCAAATCTTACTTTAACATTGCGGGAGAGAAGTATATACTCATACGCCCAAACAGAAACATAATTTGCGTTATAAAGCGTTAAATTCCGCACAATTTTTAATGGCGTGTTCTGCGCAACGGTCTTTCGTTTCATGCAGAGCGCAATGATTTTATCGCTTTTTGCCGGTGTTTTTACGCTTGTGCATAAGCCTAACCATAAAACTGAATAAGCCTATGTCAGAAAAATCTGCTTCAAAACGTCCCCACCCTTCGGTCTGGTTTGAGTTCCTTGGCTCGATGAATTTGGCTATTACGCTGTTAGTGATGCTCTCGATTGCATCGGTTATCGGTACGGTGTTGCAGCAAAATCAGGCCTTTCAAAGTTACATTATTAAATTTGGCCCGTTTTGGCATGAGGTCTACAACAGTTTGGGGTTATACGATGTGTATGGCGCTGGCTGGTTTATGCTGGTGTTGCTGTTTTTGTTGTTATCGACCGGGGTGTGTGTCACACGTCACACACCGGTTTTTATCAAAGATATGAAGCAGTTTAGCGAAAATCTGTCGCTTAAAGCGCTGACCCATCAACCCAATCATGCGCAATTTGCATTAGATGGTGTGCTGGACTCACACGCGCAACGCGCCCAGCAGTTGCTTAAAGACGAGGGCTTTCGTGTTAAGCGAGTGACGCGCAGCGATGGCGCGGTGATGGTGGCCGGGTTAAAGGGGCATTGGAATCGTCTTGGTTACTTTTTTAGCCATATTTCGATCATTATTATTTGTATTGGCGCGCTGTTAGACAGCAATTTGTATCTTAAAATTTTTGAGTGGAAGGGCAGTTTAGTACCGGAAACGCGCTCGGTGCCTTTGCCCGAGGTGGATAAGCGCGCGTGGTTGTCGCCGGCGAATTTTTCCTATCGCGGTAACGTTAATATTTCTGAAGGTCAAAGCGCGGATGTGTTGTTTTTACCCTATGACGAAGGCTATTTAGTGCAGCAGTTGCCGTTTCGTATTGAGGTGAAGGCATTCCGCTTGCATTATTACGATAACGGGATGCCTAAATCGTATGAAAGCGATATTTTGCTTTATGCCGACGATTTAGAAGAGCCGATAGCGAAAACGATTGAGGTGAATCACCCGCTGTATTACAAAAACTATGCGATTTATCAGTCTTCTTATGGTGATGGCGGTACGGAGTTAGCTTTGCGTGTGTATCCGTTGTTAGCACCAGTGGCGAATGCTTCGGAGATTGAATCGACGGTGAATCGTATTGAAACGCTTAACACCCCTTCGGGTAAGTTCCGTGTCGAGTTTACCGATTTTAAATTACATAATATTGTGCCTAATTCTGATGAGGAGCGTGAAGCGACGGGCCGTAAAATGCACAATAACGGCCCAAGCATTCTGTTTAAAGTGCGTAATGAACAGGGAACAGCATGGGAATATGAAAACTATATGATTCCAAGTCAGCAAGAAGGGCGCTGGTTCTTTATGAGTGGTGTGCGTTCTTCGGTGGCTGAGCCTTTTCGTTATTTGTTCATTCCGGCGGATGCGCAGCGCTCAAAGGATCAGTTTTTTGAGTTTTTGGCGCTGATTAATAATCCCAGCGCGATTGAACGCTTGATTATGCAGGCTTATCCGCGTCCAGATGATATGGCGCAAACAACTTATGCCAGCCATATTCAGCTGTATCAGCAGTTGATTGCGTTATTCCGTCAGCGTGGTTTTGATGGTGTTTCTGAGTTTATTCAAAACAATGTGCCGCAAGAAGACCAGCAACGCGTGGCAGATTTTTATTTCGCGCAACTGGCTAATGGCCTGCAAACTTTATATCTGAATGTGTTGGAAAAACACGCCGATCGTGTTGATGAGCAAGGCAATATCAGCGAAGCTGATCAGCTTTGGTTTGAAGATGCCCTCACCGCGATAGCCAGCTTGCACCGCTATGGTCCGCCGATGTTTTTTGAACTCACGCAGTTTAACCAAATCCAATCAACAGGCCTGCAAATTACCAAATCGCCCGGAAAAGATGTGGTTTATTTTGGCAGTGCTTTGCTTATAATGGGTGTTTTCTTTATGTTCTATGTGCGTCAGCGTCGTGTATGGATTTTGCTTAGCCCGACGCCACAAGGCACAGAGGTCACAATCGCGGCAAAAGATAATAAAAAATTACCGGAAACCGAAGCTGAATTCGGTGAACTGGTTTCCAAATATAAAGGGTAAAGGCGGGCGTATGGATACAGCAATTAAACAAGGGTTTTTGACCAGTAAGTCGATGAAAGATTGGTTATGGGCGGCGATTGTTGTCGTCGGTGCATTAACCGCGTGGCAGGTGTACGCTGAGCAAATGGATGGCTATGAAGTGGCGATTTTATTCGGTACGGCGGCCGGTACGATTTGGATGGGTTGGTATTGGAAAAGTTTCCAAACCCATGCTTATTTTGTCGCCGCGCTGAGTTTAATCGCTATTTGGTTTTATGCCCGCAACGATTTTCAATTTAGCGCGAATGAAACCTCGTTTTTCTTGAAGTATCTTATCTCCAGCCAAGCGGCGATTATGTGGATGAGCGTGTTAGTGTTATTCGCTACCGCGACCTACTTTTTTGGCTTATTTCGTCAGTCTGATTTTATCAACAAAACCTCGACCTTTTTAACTTGGGCGGCGGCGACTTTTGGTTTTGTCGGCATGATGGTGCGTTGGAAAGAGTCGTATATGATTAATATCGATTACGGCCATATTCCAGTTAGCTCGTTGTACGAAGTGTTTATTTTGTTTATCGTGATGACGATTTTGATGTATTTGTATTATGAGCAAAAATTCAAAACGCGCGCGATGGGCGGCTTCGTTATGTTGGTGATGTCAGCGTCGGTGCTGTTTGTGTTGTGGTATATCTTTGATCGCGATGCGCATGAGATTCAGCCGTTGATTCCGGCGTTACAAAGCTGGTGGATGAAAATTCACGTCCCGGCTAACTTTGTCGGTTACGGCGGCTTCTCGATTGCGGCGATGGTTGGGGTCGCCACGTTAATTCGCTTGAGCTTAGAAAAACGTCGTCCGCAAAGTCGGTTGTTGAGTGCGCTGCCAAGCGTTAATACGATGGACGATATTATGTATCGTGCCATTGCGATCGGTTTTGCGTTTTTTACTATCGCTACCGTGTTGGGCGCGATGTGGGCAGCGGAAGCTTGGGGTGGTTATTGGTCGTGGGATCCAAAAGAAACTTGGGCATTAATTGTGTGGTTGAACTACGCCGCTTGGTTGCATATTCGTATGACAAAAGGTTGGCGCGGCGCACCGATGGCGTGGTGGGCGTTTATCGGTCTGTTTATCACTACCTTTGCGTTTTTAGGGGTAAATATGTTCCTTTCCGGCCTGCATTCTTACGGTGAACTCTAAATAGGGGTGAGGTATGTTAAGACGTGATGTCATCAAATGGTCGCTTTTCGCCAGTGTTGCCGGTATCAGTGGTGCGTTATGGGCTAAGCCCGAGCAAGGCAAGCATTATCGTGTTGTCGCGGATCAGGCGCGCGTACGTCGTTATGAGAAAAGTAAGGCCGATAAGCGAGTTAATGAGTTGTTTTATTATGGCTGCTCACATTGTTATAACCTCGAACCGAGTCTGCATGAGTGGCTTAAAACGAAACCAGCATCGGTTGGTTTTGAGCGAATTCCGGCGGTATTGAATAATCCAAACTGGATTTTTATGGCGAAGGTGTATTACACCGCGCAAGAATTAGGCATTATTGAGCAGTCGCATTTGGCCTTTTTTCACGCACTGCATCGTGATAAACAACCGCTGTTTAATTTAGAGGCGATTGCAAAATTTCATAGTCAGTTTGGTGTCAGTGAAAAAGCGTTTATTGATACGTTTAATGGGTTTTTAGTGGACAGTCAAATTCGACGCGCCAGCGAGCTCACCCAAGCTTATGGGGTCGATGGCGTGCCAAGTTTGGTGGTGAATGGTGAATTTTTAACCGACCTGCCAATGAACGCTAATCAACCGGATGCGTTGTGGCAAACGGTAAACCAGCTTATTGGTCAGTCTGCCTAATCTTCGTTTAGCGCCGATAACCAGGCTTGGTTATCGGTTTCTCCCCCTCTTTTCAATGGAATTTTGGTTATGCAGGCCGCGAAATTATTTATCGAATGTTTGGAAAATGAAGGCGTTGAGTACATCTTTGGTATTCCTGGCGAGGAAAACCTCGATATGATGGACGCGTTACTGGATTCAAATATCGATTTTATTACTACTCGCCATGAACAGGGCGCGGCATTTATGGCCGATGTCTATGGTCGTTTAACCGGTAAGGCTGGGGTGTGTTTATCGACCTTGGGGCCGGGAGCAACGAATTTAGTCACCGGCGTGGCGGATGCGAATATGGATAATGCGCCGTTGGTGGCGATTGCCGGACAAGCCGCGACCACGCGGATGCATAAAGAATCGCATCAAGTGGTGGATTTGGTGAGCATGTTTAAACCGATTACCAAATATGCCGCGCAGATTCTTGAACCTGAAACCATTCCTGAAGTGGTGCGCAAGGCGTTTAAATTGGCGCAAAGCGAAAAGCCCGGCGCCAGCTTTATCGATTTTCCTGAAAATATCGCGCAGATGCACAGTGTTGAGCGTCCGCTTGCAGTGGTGTCAACGCGTTTGAGTCGTGCGCCGGATGCACTGTTAGCGCAAACCGCACAAGCGATTTTAGAAGCAAAAAATCCGTTGATTTTGGTCGGTAACGGGGCGGTACGTTCAAATGCGGGCGCTGAAGTTTATGCTCTGGCGAAGCAGTGTAATATCCCAACAGTCAATACCTTTATGGCAAAAGGTGTCGTGCCGTTTTTTAAAAACCCGACTGCAATGGGCACCGCAGGCCTGCAAAAAGGCGATTATGAGAATGGCGGCTTTTCAAAAGCCGATGTGGTGATTTGTATAGGCTTTGATATGGTTGAATATCATCCACACCTGTGGAATCCCGGACGCAATCATCGCATTATTCATATCGATACTTTACCGGCGGAAGTCGATTCAAGCTATATGCCTGAAATCGAGTTGGTTGGCGATATTGGTCGTAATTTACAAGGGTTAAGCGCGCTATTGCCGCAAGTTGAGGCAAAAGAGTTAGATCATCCGTTACGTGATGCGATGATTAGTGAAATGAATCGTTGCGCAAAAAGCACCGATTGGCCGATGTTGCCGCAAAAAATTATCTGGGATTTACGTACCGCTATGCATTCTGAGGATATCGCGATTTGTGATGTCGGTGCGCATAAAATGTGGATGGCGCGTATGTTTCGTTCTGAACGTCCGAATACTTGTATTATCTCTAATGGTTTTGCCGGCATGGGTATTGCCGTGCCTGGGGCGATTGCGGCAAAGCTTGCTTTTCCTGAGCGTGCGGTGGTTGCGGTGACCGGCGATGCCGGGTTTATGATGAACTCGCAAGAAATCGAAACCGCATTGCGTTGTCAAACCCCGATTGTAATATTGATATGGAACGACAGCCAATACGGCTTGATTGAATGGAAGCAAAAACGTAAATATGGGCGCACCGCCTACATTGACTTTAAAAATCCCGATTTTGTGCAGTATGCGCAATCGTTTGGGGCGAAAGGCTATCGCATTGAACGCGCCGATGAGCTTTTGCCAACTTTACAGCGCGCGCTTAGCGACCCAACGGTCTCAGTGATTGATTGCCCAGTGGATTATTCACAGAATGATCGTTTAACGGCGTTGTTAGGCAGCGTGATTTCGGAAATGGGTAAGGAATAATAGGCTTGTTTGTTCACACTATTATGGTATTCAAAAAAAGCGCCCAATAAAGCGGGCGCTTTTGAGATGAGAGGCGCGGATTAGGATTTGGGTTTTTCGTCTTGGTTAAGCCGATCCATCAGGTCTTTAAGCGATAGCTTATATTTTTCCGCTACCTCACGCACAGGCAAGTTAAAATCACGAATCATCTGAATCGCTTGTTCGAGTTTACCCTCAAGCTTGCCTTCACGTTTACCCCGCTGTTGCGCTTCGATAAACCAGTTTTCCACGTTTTCAGACAACATACTTGGATCCTCTAAGTTTTGTAAACGGCTGATGTCATTTTCGCTAATCATACCTTTGGGTAGGCGCTTTTGCAAATCACGCACGACCCAGCGTAACAAGGCTTTGCCGATACGTTCAACATCGGGTAAGGCGGCATAGTCACGGGCGAACTTTCGAATGACCGTTTGCGCCGCTTCAAAGCCATAGGCTTGTTCAAACTGAAACACCAAGCTCACCGCATTATGCACAGCATCGAGTTTGTTTGGATCAATGCGTTGTTCGTCGAGCAGATAATATTCGAAAGAAGGTTGATAACGTTTTAAAAACGTCGGTAAGCCCGGTTGAAGTTCCGATAACGATGTGGCCGCCGTCCATTTCGGTCGTCCGTTATACAGCACCAACGGAAACACGGGGGGCAAGCCGTGCTGTAAATCGATGTCGATTTTATGTTCACGCAATAAATGCTCATACAATAACGACACATATTGCATCATGCGCACCGGCATGGTGGCATCAACGCTGGATTGGAACTCAATCAGCAGATACAAAAACAAACGCGTCGATTGACCGCCCTCAAGGTGAATTTCTACCGACCAAATCACATCGTCGGTGCGGTCTTTAAAGGCTTCGGTAATAAAATTGTGTGCATCCTTTTTCAGTGTGCTGAAATCCATCATCCGATGCAGTTCGGAAGGCAGAAAATGCTCGATAAGTTCTTGCACCAGTTCCTTATGTGAAAACAGATATTTGTAGCCGCGATCATGGTGGTGGGGGTCGGTCATGGGATTTATCCTCCGCTAAAACGGTGGTTATTGTAAGGGAGGTTGAGGAAAATCGCTTATTATAAAAACTTATTGGATTTCGCTAATAACTAAGTAGGGTTTGTAAACGAGGGTTTAGCAGGCTTGGTTCATTTTAGGGTGATCCCATTTGTTTTATTTTGCTGATGATTTCGCTTGTACTGCAATCGGCTGTTTTCGGCGCGAATACCACCGCTATCTTGTGCGCGTTTAATAAAGGAATCAGCGCTTGCCAGCGTGGTGTGTGTTGCCATTCGATACCGGGAACGACTTTATTTACCTGCCAGTCAAGCATCCAGTTTAATGTATGGTGTGTGTCGGCAATCGGCGTGGGAACAGGGCGCACTTCGTCCACCGCTTTAATCTGTTCCACAATACGCATTCGTGCGTTTTGCTCAATGATCGGCCAGCGTCCTTTGCTGCCATAACACATGGCATCCGGTGCAACGCCAACCAGTAAAAAGTCGCCTTGCGCTTTGGCAAAGTTGAGATAGTTCAAGTGGCCAAGATGAAATAAATCAAACACCCCTAAGGCTAAAACGCGTGTTTGATTGTTTGCTTTAAGATGGGGCATCGGTCCGTAGTTTATCCTGTAGATTTAATAGCAAGGTATCATGTGGTCGGTGGTGTAAACAACATTGAAGTAGGCGTTGGCATTTCGCCAGCTTGCCCTGATGCCAAAGAGAAAATAAGCGCGAGAAGGCAAAGCATTGCGTTAAAACGCTAAATTCCTTTAGATTATGTGCGCAGATGACGGTATCAAAATCGGGATCGGGGCGCTGCCATTCGCCATATAATGCGTTTAAATAGTCTTCAGGTTGTTTTAAACACCAAACAACGCCCTCGGCGCGCGCTTGTTTTTTTAAAATGGGAACCGGATAACGTGTCACGCGATTCCACGACATCGGCACCTGATCCATCCACATTCCGCTAATCACTTCACCGGTGTCTAAATCGGTGCCGTAACCGCATAAATCTAAAATTAAGCCGTTGGGGTGACGAAAACAGCGCGGGTTTATTAATCCATAAGAACGATGCACTTCCTGCCAGCCGAATGTTTCAATACAGCGAATAGCCGCACGCATTTGCTCAAACGGTAAACCTATATCAATATCCTTATCGAAAGGGAGCAGTCGTTTTTCACGCACTAAGCCCAGCAGCGTGCCGGAGGTGGCGAACGCCATAAACGCCTGCGTTCGCCAGTTGTGCCAGCGTTTGCCACAATAAGCGTTCATTTTCGACTTGATTAAACGGCGGGGGCTGTCCTGTTTTAGCCGTTAAAGGAGGTTGAGTAACCCGCCAAGCTAAGGCTTGACGATAAACGTCAATCGCTTGCTCTAAGCGTTTTGCTTGCTGTAAACAGGTTGCATACAGATGCGCAAGACGCGGATGGTTTGGAAACTCGCCATAAGCGCGTTCGGCATAGTCGAGCGCTTTATCAATTTGGTCGTTAAATAAATAGGTTTGTATTAACGAATACCAGGCCTGGTCAAAATGCCGATTGGCTTGAATAACGGTTTGAAAGTAATCGATGGCTTGTGAATACGCGCCTACTTTTAACGCATTTAGACCTTGTTGCAACGCCGTGTTGAGAGCCGTGTTCATGGCTTCTCTGTGAGCGCTTGGCTAATTAACGCCTCTCCATCTGCAAGTGAACTTGACCAGCGATAACCCAAGCTATGCAAGGTTTCGATTGGAAAGCTTCCCTCATACACTTGAGCCACTTTTTTACGGATGCGATAAATCATCGAATCCATGCGCCGATAATCATAGTCGTCATCGTTAATGGTTAAGGCTTCCAGCAAACGTGCCTTGCTGATAATTTCATCGGCATGTTGTTTTAGTACCGTTAATACCTGTTCTTCACGCGCAGAAAGATGTAGTTTCGCGCCATTCGGACAAGTTAAAGTTTTTGCGCTTAGTATCCAGTTGTTAAGTGGACTATTCGGCGTAGGCTGAGCCATCATGCGATTTAAAATCACCGCATACAGTTCATCTAAATCCACCGGCTTAGCAAAATACACATCGACACCGGCCTCGTAGCCTGAAATACGCTCCGATGTTTGCCCTAATGCGGTCATCATCAGAATCGGACCGCTATATAAAGCTTTGATGTCGGCAAGACGCAATAAGCTGTCGCCATCGGTGACAAGGCGATCTAAAATCACCAAATCAAACGCTTGCTGTTGGAGTGCGCTTAGGGTTTCGGCTACACTGTGCGTCAGACGGATTTGGCAGTGACGTTTTTGCAGAAAATGTACGACTTGCTCCGCCAAATCAACTTCATCTTCCAATAACAATAAGCGCGGCGCATGATGAGACAGTGTTACTCTATTCAAAAGCCAATCCTCTTTGCTGTTGGCGTTGTGTTGCTGATAGTATCCAACATCCTATTCGCCAGTCAACCGACCTGCGCTAAAAACCCCCTCGCTGCGCAGACTCTCGACGTGCTGATTGATTCAGCGCATCAATACACCTACCCAGACATTAAACAGGCAGAATTTAAGCCGACTGACGGTGCGTTTTCGTATGGTTACAGTGCGGCGGCGATTTGGGTAAAAGCCACATTGTCTATCCCTAATGAATGTCCAGAAGACCAGGCCTGGTTTTTACGTTTGGCGATCCCCTACCATGATCGCGTCGATATTTACACCCCGCAGATCGATGGCGCAGTGCGTCATTGGCTTGTCGGTGACAAGGTGCCTGTTTCAGCAGAACTGGGCCGTCAGCGTTTGCCGCTGATTCCGTTAGATATACACGCCGGTGAAACTCAAACGGTGTATTTACGTTTTGAATCGCAAAATGCGCTGAATATTTCTATGGATATTATTTCGCAAAGCGCTTGGCAGTTGAGCGAGCAGCGCATATTAGTCGTGTCGGCTTTTGTTGGTGCATTGATTGTATTGGCGCTTAGTTTCGCACTGATTCATATCGTGATATTTAAAGTGTGGGGGTTTAGTTACTATCTAGTGTTTGTCAGTATTATTTTCTTCTTGATGATGTTTATTTACGGTTGGGATAATTTACTTTGGTCGCATCAAAGTGGTGATGCGATTACCACCTTTACACATCCTCTAGGTCTTATAGCGTTGCTGTTGCTCAGTAACTGGATGCTGAATCTCTATCAGCACTTCCCGCGTCTGTTTATATTTCAATTCATTGTTGGTGTGATGGCGCTGGCTTGGGCGATATGGGCAATTTATCAACAGCACTACCGTTTATCTCTGCCTATTTCACAAGTATATGCTTTATTCATTTTGGTATCGCTTGTGTTGCAATCGGCCTGGTTAGCCAAAAAACACGCTATGGCACGGCTATTTCTCATTGGATTCAGCTTTCTGTTTGTTGCTCTTGTATTGCGAGTTGCGGTTGTGCGTGGCTGGATTGAGCTGAATTTTTGGACAGAAAACAGTATGAGTTTGGCGTTGGTTGCGCAAATGGTGCTGTTCTTGATGGCGATGGTATTGCACTATTATCGGGAACGCGAAACACGGCTTAGGTTGCAAGTGATGGCCGACGAAGCGCAACACGAAATCAGCAAACGACGTATTTTTATGAACTTGCTTTCGCACGAGTTGCTTACGCCGCTGGCCGTATTGGATGCGGGTACGCGTAACTTACAAGAAGATTTTGAATCAGCTGAGCCTTATACGAAACAACAGCTCGTTAAACAACGCCAAGTGATAAAAAAGATGCGCCGTATTCTTGATGCCTGTTTGAGTACTGAACACTATAAACAACGGCCACACAGCGGCCAAATCGATTTCAGTCGTTGGTATCAACAGCTACAAATTGAATGGGCGGACTTAGAAGGAAATGAGCGCATTCAATGGCCGAGCGTTGAGCGTTTGCCTCGTTGCACAATTCAAGGTGACGGACAAGCGCTTGTGCTTGCGTTGACCTTAATTATGCAAAATGCGCTTAAATACAGTCCAGCGAGTTGTCGTTTAAACATCAATATTCAAAATAACCATGTGCGGTTATGTGTCGAAGACCAAGGGCCGGGCTTTGCGGATAATGTTAATCCGCCTAAGCCTTTCCAGCGTGGACATAATGTGCCCCAAACTTCCGGTCTTGGTCTTGGCCTGACGCTGGCACACGAAATCATTCAGCTTTACCAAGGTCAGTTAAATATTGCCTCCGATCAACATGGCTCGCAGGTGTGTCTGCAACTTCCCTGCGTAGGATCAGACTAAGGCCTGTCTCTCATGTCTTCGTGTTTAAAAGTGAGTGTGCTAGCGTCCTTATTAATCCATTTAGATTAAACCTCTTACAGGGCATAAAAATTCGTTTTCGTCAGAAACTGTCAGAAATACCGAAAAAAAACTATGGTATTTTTCTCAAACTACTATTTTTGTGCCTATCTAATTGGAGGATGCCATGAACCATATCTACCGAGTTGTCTATAATCATGCCCTAGGCGTATGGCAAGTCGTTTCCGAAATTGGCAAAGGCCGTAAAAAAACCAAAACCAACCAAAGTACGCGCCAAGCAGGCCTGCTAAAACATCTGCGCCAGCTTAGCGGCAAACTAGCTCTCGGCTCGTTGATTTTGGTGAGCAGCCAAGCCTATGCCAACAATTTACCAACGGGCGGGCACGTAGTGGCAGGTAACTCAAACATTAGCCAAAACGGTAATGTGATGGATATTACCCAAACCACCGATAAAGCCGCCATCAACTGGCAGAGCTTTGACATTGGTCAGGGGCACACCGTCAACTTCCATCAACCCGGTATTGACTCCGTGGCACTCAATCGCGTTATTGGTTCGGATGTTTCCTCCATTCAAGGAGCCATTAACGCCAACGGCCAAGTCTTCCTGATTAACCCCAACGGCATTCTGTTTACCCCTAGCGCGCAAATCAACGTGGGCGGTTTGGTTGCTTCTACGCTCGACATCCGCAATGAAGACTTTATGAGCGGAAACTATAGCTTCGAAGGAAGTAGCCAAAATGCGATTATCAATCAAGGCAATATTGTCGCCGCCAATGGCGGTTATGTTGCCATGATTGCCGCCAAAATCGAAAACACTGGCAATATCACCGCCAATGCCGGTTCGGTATTGATGGGTGCAGGCTCAAAAGTCACGCTCGATATGGGCGGACCGGTCAAAATTCAAGTTGAACAAAAAGCGATTGATGCGTTGATTAGCAACGGCGGTGCGATACAAGCTGACGGCGGCTATATCTATTTGACGGCGCAAGCGGCGGGCGACTTGGCCAGCACGGTTATCAACAACACCGGCATTATTCAAGCGCAAACCCTTGCCACTGGCGAAGACGGTGAAATCTACCTGATGGGCGATATGGACAATGACCGGATACAGGTCGCAGGCACACTCGATGCCAGCGCACCAAATGGGGGGAATGGTGGGTTTATCGAAACCTCAGCGGCAAAAGTCGATATCCAGGCAGGCCTGCAAGTTACCACTAAAGCCGACAACGGCCAAACCGGGGAATGGTTGATAGATCCGAATGACTACACCGTCGCCGCAAGTGGTGGGGATATTACCGGCGCACAACTTGGAACCAATCTGGCTAGCACCAACGTCACCATTCAAAGTGTTGATGGTGCGAACACTTCCGGTAATGGCGATATTTTTGTGAATGACACAATCACCTGGTCAAGTGGCAACACCCTAACCCTGAGCGCGATTCGCAATATCGAAATCAATTCAGCGATTGACGCCAGCCAAGGAACAGGCGGTAGGTTAGAGTTGGAGTACGGTCAAGGTGCAGTAGCAGCTGGCAATACCGCCACGTACACAATCAACGCGCCGATCAGTTTAAAAGCAGGACAAAACTTCAGTACTAAGCTTGGGAGTAATGGAGGCGTTATTGATTATACGGTTATTACAGCGTTAGGCGCAGAGGGCAGCGCCACTGGAACTGATTTACAAGGCATGAATGGCAATCTATCGGGGAATTTTGCGCTTGGGGCAGATGTCAATGCATTAGCGACAGAAGGGTGGGATGATGCACGCGGTTTTGTTCCGATTGGAAATGAACATACCCCTTTTACGGGTAGATTTGATGGATTGGGTAATAGCATCGACTGGTTAATTGCACAAAGAGATAATGTTAACCATGATAATACTAATCTTGGGTTGTTTGGCGTTACGAATGGCGCAACAATAAAAAATATTGGATTAACAAATGTCATAAGTGCAGGGTATAGTTCTGTTGGTGGCTTGGTTGGTTTGAGCGAGAACAGTACCATCATCAATAGTTATGCGACAGGATGGACTAACGGTATAAGCGAAATTGGTGGCCTAGTGGGTTCAAGCAATAATACGATCATCACCAACAGTTATGCTTCGGTTTCTGTATACGGTAGCAGGTTTATTGGAGGTTTGATTGGAGCTACCGATCTCGACATTGATACCGTAAGTGAAATCACCAATAGCTATGCAATGGGGAGAGTGATTGGTGACCATGGTGTTGGTGGTCTGGTTGGCTTTAGCGAAAACGGTAACATCACTAATAGCTATGCGATGGGGATCGTAACTGGTGTAAGCAATGTTGGAGGATTAGTCGGGATGATCTATATTGCTACGGTTAGCAATAGCTATGCAGTGGGGATTGTAAATGGAGAAAGATCTGTTGGCGGTTTGGTTGGATCAAGTGGGTATAGTAGCATTAACGATAGCTATGCAATAGGGAGAGTGATTGGTGACGATTTTGTTGGTGGTTTGGTTGGGTATAGCGAATATAGCAGTATCAGTAATAGTTATGCGACAGGTAAAGTGACCGGCATAAATTTTGTTGGTGGCTTGAATGGGTTTCGTGATCACTCCAACATAACCAATAGCTACTGGGATACCGAAACCTCAGGCAAAACCACCAGTGCGGGAGGAATCGGCAAGACTACCGCTGAGCTGCAGGAGTTGGCTACATTTACTGACGGTTCTGCAGGGTGGGATATTGAAGCCGATGCGTCTGTTGATAAAGGTTATCCTTTCTTAGCCTGGCAAGATGATGGTGAAGGCAATTACACCAAAGTGTGGGTCATTGGTACGAAGTCGGAGCCAACACCGGAGCCAACACCGGAGCCAACACCGGAGCCAACACCGGAGCCAACACCGGAGCCAACACCGGAGCCAACGCCGGAGCCAAC
>JAVETW010000034.1:0-26997 GCA_034005865.1 Thiomicrospira sp.
ACTATATTTCATTGTGCTTATCTCTTGGTCGGGAAAAGTCAGTGAGTTTAGCTCAACTGGCTTTTCATGCCTAGATTGCACTTATTATCCGAAACCAAGGCTTAAAAAAATCGACAAAGCTTGGCAAAAAAGAATCCTAGACTATCTTGAAAATACGATTGCTGAGCGTGAAAATCCTCGGGATTTTGGTAAACCGTTGCTCGGTAATTTTAGTGGTTTATGGCGTTATCGAGTCGGTGATTACCGCGTTATCTGTCAAATCAATGACCAACAACTCGTGATTTTGACCGCCAAAATCAGTCATCGTAAAGATGTGTATGAGTAATGCCGGCCGATAAACTCAAATTTTGTAATTTTTGTTAATTCAACAGGAACTGGTATGAACATTATTGATGTCGCGCAAACCCGTTATTCGACCAAAAAATTTGATGCCAACCGCCCTATTCCCAATGACGTTTTGGCGCAGGTGAAAACCTTATTACGCCTAAGTGCCTCAAGCGTGAATTCACAGCCTTGGCATTTTATTCTCGCCGGCACTGAAACAGGTAAACGCCGCATTGCCGATGCCGCCAAAGTCGGGCCTTATGCATCGAATGAAGCGAAAATTATGAATGCCTCGCACTCGGTTGTGTTCTGCGTTAAAACCGATATGAGTGATGACTATTTAGAAGCGTTATTAAATCAAGAAGACCAAGACGGCCGCATTGAGTCGGAAGAGATGAAAGGCAAAGTGCGGGCAACACGCGCGTTTTACGCTGATCTACACCGTAAAACCTGGCTGGATACGCAATGCTGGATGGAAAAACAAGTGTATTTAAATATGGGATCGTTTTTGCTCGGTGTCGGCGCATTGGGTTTGGATGCCGTACCGATTGAGGGCGTGGATACCGATATGCTCAATACCGAATTCGATTTAACTGCCCAAGGATATAAAGCCTTAGCGGTGGTGGCTATCGGTTACAAAGACCCGGATGACTTTAACGCCAAACTCCCCAAATCTCGTTGGCCGGAATCACGGATTATCAGCGAGATTTAAGCCGCTTTATTATTTTTCCGATTACAAAGGCTTATCCAATAAGCCTTTTAAAGCCTTATCAAAATCCGATTCATAGAGTCGATCTTGAATAATCCGATATTTTTCAAACTCGGTTTCGGCGTGGGCTTTGGCAATTTCAGCCGTGACTTTTCCGGCATCCTGAAGAATCGCACGATCCGTTGCGTCAATAAACTTATTGAGCCGGGCTTCCCAATCGGCCATCGTCATCGGAATTTTGCGCAACGCCATATCTTCTGCCAAGTCCAAATATGCCGAAACCAAACGTTGCAACTGCGCCATTTCCTCTTCCGTTAAATAGTTTTTCGCCACAGTGACATCAAACTTCTGGATTTTGCCATCCGGTGCATCCTTCCAGGATGTCAGCCCCATATTCGGTTGTTGGTGATTCGCGCGCTCCACAATCACCTCGGCGGCGGTATGGCCGTGAATCGCCCAATGCAATTTGTTTTGCACCGTTGCAAAAAACCGCTTGGTTGCTTGTGCGGTCACATCATAATCAATCGACGTGGCATAAATATCGGTAATTTTTTGGTAAAACTTGCGCTCAGACAAACGAATTTCACGAACGCGTTGTAACTGCTCTTCAAAATAACGTTTGGTTAAAACCGAGCCGTCATTTTTTAAACGCTCATCATCCATTACATAGGCTTTAATGGTGAATTCTTGAATAATCGCGGTCGCCCACTTGCGAAACTGTACAGCCTGCTCGGAGTTCACCTTATAACCCACCGCGATAATCGCCGACAGACTGTAATGCTGAGTGTTGTAGTTTTTACCATCTGCGGCAGTTATTCGAAATTTTCGAATAACTGCATCTTCTTCCAGCTCACTGTCATCAAACACTTTTTTCAGATGATAATTAACGGTATGTGTTTCAACTCCATAAAGCGCCGCCATCATTTTTTGCGACATCCAAATCGTTTCATCGGCATACAGGGTTTCAACGCCCTGCTCACCGTTCGCCGCCACAAAGGTTAAATACTCGGCAGCAGAAGACCGAATCATGACTGTATTGGTTTTTTCAATCATCAATGCGCTCCTTCTGCACAAAAATACTTCTGCTTGGGACTATTGGGTTTATCCGGCAAGGTCATCTGTAACCAACCGGCTTCTAATAAAGGTTTTAACACGCTTTTTCTAAAGTGTTCGCGGTCCTTTAAACCGCAAAACGCTTGCAATTCGGTGCGTGTTCTTGGTGTTTGACAGTAATCCACCAGGCCTGGTTGTTGCTGCAAAATCTCATGCACAATTGGTTGTTCAGCTTGCGGGGTGACTTGCGGGGTAGCTTGCGGGGTCACGGTTAATTGTTCGCGCAAAGTTTGCTTAATAATCGTCAACATAAACTCAATAAACGCCGCACAGTCGGTTTGCTTGGTACTCTGCCCAATCGCCTGATAGTAATCCGCTTGATGCGCATACACCAAACTTTCAATCGGCAAGTTGGCAAACAACGGATTCCACTTAGCCAAAATCAAACTCTGCCACAAACGCCCCATTCGGCCATTACCATCGGCAAACGGATGAATAAATTCAAACTCATAATGAAACACCGCGCTGGCAATCAAAGGATGATGATCGGTATTTTTTAACCAGCCAAACAAATCACTCATTAAACGCGGGACTTGATTCGCGGGCGGTGCCATATGAACGACCTGCGAACCATTCATTACACCGACACCACCGGAACGATAAGCGCCCAACTGATCCACCAAACCCAACATCAAAATGCGGTGTGCGTCCAACAAGTCGGTTTCGTTTAACGGATTCCACTCATTAAACCGCTCGTACACCGCTAAAGCATTTTTGACTTCTTGCACCTCTTTCGGCGGCGCAATCACCGGCTTGCCTTCTAATACTGCCGTAATCTGCTCCACTGTTAAGGTGTTACCCTCAATCGCCAATGAGCCTTGAATGGTGCGGATTTGATTCACACGCCGCAAACGCAGCGCCTGCGCCTGTTCATCCAAAGCCGACAAACGCCCCAACTGCTCACTTATCAAAGCGATTAAATTCAGTGTTTTCGCGGTAAGGGTAAATGACGGTTGGTAGGTCACTTATTCAGACCTCAATCGTAAATGGGTTCGATTAAAATCTCGAAAACCCAACTCAGCTAAAATGACTCGTTCAATAAGCAGCTCCCAGTCTTGAGCTAGTTTAAAGAGAGCATCATTATGCACGTCATCACTGTGAGCAATAGCATTTCGTAAATCAACCAAGTCTTTTATAGCTGGAAGATCAGAGGTAATGACTCCCAATTTTTTAATGCCATCAGCTTTTTGAGCATCTTTTTTAATCAAACCATTATGCTTAAGTATCTTCTCAAGCAGTGAATTCCATAATACTATTTTTGCGTTCACCGAATACTCAAGACCAGACACATAAGCCAAACAAAGCTTTGCCTTATAATCCATGTCTTGTAAAGTTGTGGAGTGAAGAATTACTGTGAATACATCTTTAAACTCAAATGCTTCAAGCAACGGAAAATCCTGCTTCGATGATTTGAGAACACTGAGAGTGTTATAAATTTCGTTGTACTTGCCAACAGTTGAATAAGCGGCCATATGCCAATTGATTTTATTACGCTCTATAAATGAAGTTACCGCAAAAATAAAATCCGCGACAGGTTTAACTCTTTTTCCGAAAGAAAAAACAGAATTTATCGGTTTAAATGGCTGTAGTTTCAGTACATATGTGTCGCTATCACCAGTCCACTTATCTGTTGTTAAATATGTCAACCCAAGGTGTTCTAAACCATTAACCGTTATGCCATGAGCATTTGAGCGTCTTACCTCACCCGTATAATGTTTCGTGACTATTACATCAGACTTGAGCAGTTCACTTGGGGTATGAAAAAAGGTAACTTCAGCGTTAAGTTCCTGCTCACAAGTATCAACACTAAACTGACTCATAGCCCTTGCAGGTCTAAAAAACTTGAAAAACCCTTCCTCCCAATTTTCGGCATGCATGACAAAGCTTGAGTGTGAAAAATAAAGCCGCTTAAAGAGGTGACAACCAATATTATCCGTTTTATTAAAAGAGCCGATAGGTACAGTTAAATTAAGCCCCCGTTGATCTTTTAACGCTAAATAAGCTTCAAGACTTTTAAGTTCTGCTCTAGTTCCCACATATAAAAAAACATGCGGTTCTTCTTGCTCAAAACTTTTTGGCAACCAAAGAAAGCATCTGACTAGCTTGGTTTTATCTTTGTGAATATAAGCATTAAATCGCTTGTATTGATCTAGTGGTTTTTCAAGGAAGTTCATATCTACTCTTTTGAACAAGAGGCACCGCAAGTGCAAACACCAGCGGTCTTTTCAGCTGCCTCTTTTTTTGGACTAGCACCAAGACCGTCCAATTCATCCTTATAAGGAATAATCTGCTCATACAACCTGTGATATGCCGAACCAATTGCCCCTTTGAAGAGAGCCATTTCAGGTCTTAAGAAACCACTTTGTAAGATTTGTTTACTCGCTATTCCAGGATAAGGGTCAATATAAACTATACGTTTAATGCCTAGTTGATAAGCTTTTTTCGAGCAAAGTTCACATGGCGAAGCAGTCGTGTACAAAGTGCCACTTTTCACAGGCTCTCCACCATACTTTGTTATTTGAAGAAATGCGTTTTCTTCAGCATGTAATGAGCGGGTGTGTACTTGATTCTTCTCATTTTCGATTTTGTTGTAAATACTTTTAAAACAAAATGACTGATTTAACCCTTTTTCGCTTACATTTTGTGAGTGTTTTTTTAACCCAACTAAAAATTTACTAGACTTTTCGTAGTCACTATATGAGTCTGATTGCGTTCCTGATAGAAGTTCACTGCGACTTCTCAATAAGCAAGGGGTTTGACCTTCGGCTACACTATTCCAACCAATAGAAACAAGAGAACCTGATGAATTAGTAACTGCTGCACCAACTTGGCGTGATAAACAACCTGAATTTAATTTTGCAGTGAACGCAACCTGCATCATTTTTTCATCATTTGATGGCGTTACAAGACCTGGGTGCTGAATCAAACTAATAAATTTAATAAGCTGACCATATAGCTCATTAAAATTATTGTTTCCATAAGTACCTGAATTTGAAATATGGATATCAGCTTTTTGGATGCATGATTTGATATTCTGAGAGACAAAAGCTTTTAAGTTTTTAAGAATGTCGTCTTCTGGATTTTCTTTTTTGCTTAACTGTTCAATGTCAGATGCTGATAAGTTTAATCCTCGAGACAACCTACTTGTTATGTCTTCATCTTTCGAATTAATTGCAATCAAATAGGTTGCTGAATATCTTTCTTTGAAATACATCATCTCAATTGGGTTACGGAACGCATCAATCACAATATAAACGGGTTCATCCTTTTCTCTTTTTACTTCACGGTATATTTTTATAAATGTATTTACTTTTTCACTTATGGAATATATGTTTTCTGATTTTTCAGAAGCTGAAATATTTGATGGTTTACCATAAACCCGCAAATTATCACCAAGTAATTGATAAATTTTTGTATAAAAAGCATTCCCTTTACTTTTCAGAAACTCTTTAATAGCTGATGCTGAATCGGGTAGTTTTTTTTGAATAAATTTGTGGCTATCAGTGACTTTTTTATCAAAATCTTGCGCCTTCCTATCAAAACACAAGTTTATTTTGGTAGACTCAAACTCCTCAAATACTCTTCTAATCTTATTCTCATCTTGCTCAAAAAATGCATCACATTCATCACAAGCTTCTTTAATTAGTTGTTTAAACTCATCTATTCCATTTTCAAGAAGCATAAGCGTCATGACATCTGAAACAGTAATTTTTATAAATGGAGTCCAATTTTCATGATAAAAGTTATTAAGAATAATTTGCTTCCGCGTTCTATCATTTATCTCACCACTCGAAAAGTTTTTCAACGGTATGCCCTGCTGATCCTTTTCCTTACATAAAAAATCAGCAACGGTCGTACAGCCAGCTCCAATCCTTCCTGTTAGCCCAATGAGAATAAACTTTTGTCGGTTTTTATAAATTTGTTCAATTGCTTCTTTCATTGTAGGCTCCTTAAATACTCAGTACATTTTCAATGCCGTTTTGTTTTCGACGTTTGATGTCATCGGTGAACCTTGTATCGCAGATGAGGACTCGTGACACTGGGTTGCTTGAAACACGGTACTTAATGGTGAACTTTGATGCCATATGCCTAAGTCCTATGTGGTTGCAAAATAGCATTCATAATACGCAACCTGTTTTAGTGGCGCAACAGCCTATTTTCATGCAAAAACTACTAGGTAAACAAATAGCCACAAAACTAACGCTTCAGCGCGGCGAATTTATCCGCTAGGGTGCCGAAGCCGTTATTGGCTGGTGCGTTAGCGGATTTTTTGCTGTCATGAGACTTAGGGTTGTTCACCGGTTTATCGTTTGCAGCCACCAGGCCTGGTGAGCCGGTTTTCATTGATAAACTAATGCGTTTACGCGCTTCATCGACTTCCAATACCGTCACTTTGACAATCTGCCCTGCTTTCACCACGCTATGCGGATCGCTGACAAACGTGTTCGACAAGTGCGAAATATGCACCAAACCGTCTTGATGCACACCAACATCGACAAACGCGCCAAAATGCGTCACATTCGTCACTACACCTTCCAGCACCAGGCCTGGTGTGAGGTCTTTTATCTCGGTAATGGATTCATTAAATTGCGCGGTTTGGAAACTTGGGCGCGGATCACGGCCTGGTTTTTCCAATTCGGCCAAAATATCACGCAAGGTCGGTAAACCGATGCTATCGGTAACAAAATCCTGAATTTTAATTTGTTTAATCAGTTCGGTTTGACCAATCAAATCGCCGACTTTAACCCCCAAACGCTGCGCCATTTGTTCGACAATCGCATAGGATTCAGGATGCACCGCCGATTGATCTAACGGATGTTCGCCGTGTCGAATGCGCAAAAATCCGGCGCACTGTTCAAATGCTTTTGGCCCTAAACGCGGCACGTCTTTTAACTGTTTACGGCTTTTAAATACGCCGTTTTGGTCACGCCAATCGACAATATTTTTCGCCAACACCGGCGATAAACCCGACACATAACTCAGTAACGCGCTGGACGCGGTATTTAAATCGACACCAACCGAGTTTACGCAATCCTCCACTGTGGTTTGCAACGATAACGCCAACGCGGTTTGGTTCACGTCATGCTGATATTGCCCCACGCCAATCGCTTTCGGATCGATTTTGACCAGCTCGGCCAATGGATCTTGCAAACGGCGAGCAATCGAAATCGCGCCACGAATCGTCACATCCAACTGCGGGAATTCTTGCTGAGCAATGTCCGACGCCGAATACACCGATGCACCCGCTTCCGATACCATCACTTTCTGCGTGTTGTTGAGTTTAAAGTCTTTTAGGGTTTCCGCTACCAACTGCTCGGTTTCACGCGACGCCGTGCCATTGCCGATACTCACCAACTCGACCGCATAGTCTTTAATCAACTTAGCCAGCGTTTGTTTGCTTTGATCCCACTGGTTTTGCGGCGCGTGCGGATAAATCACGCCTTGATTTAAAAACTTGCCGGTGTGATCGACCACCGCCAGTTTCACGCCGGTACGAAAACCCGGATCAAGCGCTAAAGTCACTTTTGCACCCGCTGGCGCCGCGAGTAACAAATCTTTTAAATTATGCGCAAACACATCAATCGCTACCTGTTCGGCGCTTTCGCGTAACCGGCTAAACAATTCGGTTTCTAACGATTTGGCCAGTTTTAACCGCCAGGCCTGGTGGATGATTTGGCTAAAAAAGGTTTGGCTTGGCAAACGCTCAAATTGCAGATGATGGAATTCCTGAATACGCGCTAAAAACGGATGCGACGCGGACGATTCAACATCCGGCAAATCCAGTTTAAGACGTAAAACTCCGGCTTGCTCACCACGAAATAACGCCAACGCGCGGTGTGAAGGAATCTTGTGAATGGCTTCAACATAATCGTAATAGTCTTTGAATTTTTCCCCGTCATCGACCGCACCGGTCGCTAACTGGCTGGTCACCACACCTTGTTTCCACAGGGTTTCGCGCAGTTCTGCCACCAGGCCTGGTGCTTGCGAAAGCTGCTCAACCAAAATGTCTTGCGCACCACTTAACGCGGCTTCGGCGGTTTCTATGCCTTTTTCCGCATTAATATACGCCTGCGCTTCGTTTAGCGGATCAAGTTTTGGATTCGCCAATAACGCCTGCGCCAACGGATCAAGTCCGGCTTCTTTCGCTTTTAACGCCTTTGAGTTACGTGTAAGTTTATAAGGCCGATAAATGTCCTCCAGCTCGGTTTTGCTGAAAGTGTTTTCCACTGCGTTTTGCAGTTCAGGCGTGAGTTTTTGCTGTGCTTCCAAGCTTTTAAGAATGGTTTGTTTGCGTTCTTGCAAGCTGGTTAAATACGCCAAACGGACTTCGAGCTGGCGTAACTGATTATCTTCCAAACCCTGCGTCACTTCTTTACGATAACGCGCGATAAACGGCACGGTTGCGCCCTCGTTTAACAACGCAATCGCCGCTGCCACTTGATTGGCTTTAACCTTCAACTCATCTGCAATAATCTGCGCAAAATTCAAATTGTCCATTGTTCTCTCTTTATTTGTAATTCACCACTGAGTCACGAAGACACGAAGATTTATTGTTGTTCTTCCGCTCAACTCCTCCCGCTGGGAGGGGGTTTGTTAAAAACTTCGTGACTCTGTGTCTCTGTGGTTTAAAACTTCAATTCGCCGATTGGCTAAAAATGCTTCGAATTCGGTTTGCGCCGCCAGCGGTAGTTGTACTTCTAAGCGCACGTTTTCGCTGTATTCGGTTTGTAAAATCGAGCCGTTTAGCAATTCAAGTTGATGTCGAATCACCTGTTCATCGCCAAAGCCACATTCAAGTTTTAACGTCACCTTGGCTTCAAAGGTTTTGATCGGCAGAATTTCCATTACCGCTTGCGCCGCTTGACCATAAGCACGTGTTAAGCCACCCGCGCCGAGTTTAATCCCACCAAAGTATCGAACCACCACCAACATCACATCACCGACGTTTTTGTGTTGCAAGACATTTAAAATCGGTTTTCCGGCCGTGCCGGACGGCTCGCCATCATCGCCCATGCCGGCATTCGAGGCACACAGCGGATCACCCAGCAAATACGCCCAGCAATGATGACGTGCATCAGGATATTTGGTTTTAAGTTCGGCCAATAACGCCATCGCCTGCGCACGGCTTTCGACAAAATCCGCGTAGGCGATAAATCGGCTTTTTTTAATTTCAATTTCCGCGCGGGTGCGCTCGGCAGGAATCGGATAACTCATCGCATTAGAACACTCAAAAAACGCCATAGACTAAGACATTGGCGTTCGATTGGCAACGAATTTGTCTTTCTCAAAAGGTATCCACGCGTAAAATAACGCCTTCGCAATTAATTAGCAGGCCTGCGTGTATGTCACCATTTCTTTCACCGTTGCCGCCACTTCGCTGGGATATTTTTTGCCGAGTCATTGATAACTTCGGTGATATTGGCGTGTGCTGGCGTTTAGCCAACATTCTGCAACAGGATTACCAGCAAACCGTACGTTTGTGGGTCGATGAACCACAAGCCCTTGTGGCACTTGAACCCAATTTGAACCTTAATCTTAGCCAACAAACGCTGCGTCAAATTGAAGTGTGTGTTTGGTCAGATAACTTCGCCGACACGCAAGTGGCCGACGTGGTGATTGAGGCGTTTGGTTGTGAACTGCCGAGCCATTACATTCAAGCGATGCAAGCTCAGCCGCCGATTTGGATTAATCTCGAATATTTCAGCGCCGAACCTTGGGTGCAAGGTTTTCACGCCATGCCATCCAAACAAAGCAACGGATTAGATAAAACCTTTTTTTTCCCCAGCATTTTGCCGAACACCGGCGGGCTGATGCGTGAAGCGGATTTGCTGCAACGCCGTGATACGTTTAGCGCAAATCAAGCCAACCACCAGGCCTGGTGCAAACAATGGGGGCTGGCTGAACCACTTAAAAACAGCTTTAAGATTTCGATTTTTTCATATGAAAACAAAGCTATAGAGTATATATTTAAAGTTTGGTCTCAATCCAGCATGGCGATCGAAGTGTATCTGCCGCAAGGCCGATTATTAACCAGCGCACAGGACTATTTTGATCGCCCGCTTCACGCCGGTGACTGCCTAACACAAGGCAATATGACGTTACATATTCTGCCGTTTTTACCGCAAATTGAATACGACAAATTGCAGTGGTTATGTGATTTGAACTTTGTACGCGGCGAAGAATCGTTTGTGCGCGCACAATGGGCGGCCAAACCCTTTATCTGGCATATTTACCCCACCGATGACGAGGCGCATTGGGATAAACTCCATGCGTTTTTAACGGTTTACAGCCAAGACATAGATCCCAATGCTAAAACCGCACTCATCGAGTTTATGCAAGGTTGGAATCAGCAAACGTTACGCGCAGAACAATGGTCGGCGCTTATGCAAGCGTGGCCGCACTTATGCCAACACGCGCAGGATTGGGTCATCTATTTGGAAAGTTTAGGTGAACTGACATCAAATCTAGTCAAGTGCGTGAAAAGCAAGGTATAATGCCGCGATTTTTTAATTTTCTGTAGGAAGACCCTTTAGATGAAAACAGCACAAGAGTTTCGCGTTGGTAACGTGATTATGATCGGTAACGACCCGATGGTTATTTTAAAAACCGAATTTAACAAATCTGGCCGTAATGCGGCGGTTGTTAAAATGAAAATGAAAAACTTATTAAACGGCAGCGCTAGCGAACAAGTTTACAAAGCAGACGACAAGTTTGATCAAGTTATCCTCGAGAAAAAAGCCTGTACTTACAGCTATTTCGCCGATCCTTTGTACGTTTTCATGGATGAAGAATACAACCAGTACGAAATCGAAAAAGACAACTTGGGTGACGCAATCAACTACATTGAAGACGGTATGTCTGATGTATGCGAAGTGACTTTCTACGAAGGTAAACCTATCTCTGTTGAAATGCCGACCATCATCGTGCGTGAAGTGGCTTACACAGAACCAGCAGCGCGTGGCGATACCTCCGGTAAAGTGATGAAAACAGCACGTTTAGCGAATGGTGCTGAACTGCAAGTTGCCGCGTTTATCGAAATCGGTGAAAAAATCGAAATCGACACCCGTACCGGTGAATTCCGTAAACGTGCTTAATATTTAAGCCGATTTGGAAAAACGCGAAAATAAAAACGCCCCGTATTGATAAAATGCGGGGCGTTTTTGTTGGTGCCGAACCTATTTTTCAATGCGTTTTGTAAACAGACGATCTGTGTCCTAGCTTAATCACATCTACCACTAACACCTCGTCTCTTATTTCATACAAAATGCGGTATAAACCGACTCTGACACGATATACATCTTGACCGGTCAGTTTGATACAGCCCTCTGCACGCGGGTTATCAGACAAGGCTTCGATGCGATTAAGAATACGCCGAACATCCGAGTTTGGAATAGAACGTAAATCCTTCGCCACCGACTGTTTAAACTCAATCTTATAATTTGCCATGCTGCTTCAAATCATTTAACAAAGCTTCATAACTCATCGTTGGCTCGGCCACACGCTCCGCATAGGCCGCCAAATCTTCCTGATCTTCACGCATTAACAATCTCAAGGCTTCATCGACTAACTCAGACACGGAAACCTGTGTTTGTGCCGCACGCATTTTAAGCGCAGTATGAATCGCCGGATCAAAATATACCGTTGAACGCTTAGATAATTCGCTCATATTAAAATATCCTTTTAAAAACGCGTTTTAAAACATCACAACATTGTAGCACTATAACACTTTAGTGTTGTAGTGCTTTAGCTAACTATTAAACGGGCTATGTAACACACAATCCTGATAATAGTCTTCAATCATGCGTTTTTCATCGACAAGAAACTGCGCTATGCCCTGCTCAAACGGATTTTGCGCCAGCCAATGCGCTGATTGAGTCATCACCGGCTCAAAACCGCGTGCGATTTTATGTTCGCCGCCTGCGCCCGGCTCAAAGCGTTGTAAACCCTGTTCTATCGCAAACTCAATGCCTTGGTAATAACAGGCTTCAAAATGCAAACTGTTGACCTCTTCGACACAACCCCAATGACGACCAAATAAAACCGAATCGCTGACAAACATCAACGAACCCGCGATACAACGCCCACCTTTATCGGCCATCACCAATAACACCTGATCCGGTAACGCCTGCGCTACCGCCTGAAAAAAGCCTTGGTTTAACGTCGCTAAACTGTGTTTTTCCGCAAAGGTTTTTTGATAAAAACGACTAAAATCTGTCCAATCTTGTTCGCTGGCAGTATGACCATTTAAACGCCGAAACGTCACACCGGCTTCTTCAACTTTGCGCCGTTCTTGTTTGATATTTTTACGTTTTTTCGGTTTGAGTTGGGCGAGGAAATCGTCAAAGGTTTGATAACCGCGATTAAACCAATGGAAATGACAATCGTGGCGAATTAACCAATCGGCCTGCGCCGACAACCAAGCCTGGTCGTTTGGCTTATTCATTCCTTCGGCATCACTTTGGGCATCATTCTGAGCATAATGTTCGGCAAATAAAATATGCCAACCGCTAATGCCCTGCTCAGCCGCGATGTGTTGCAGATGTTTAACCAATAACGCGCGGATTTTATTCGCGTCCTGATCCGCGGCGATTAAAAATCGCTGTCCGGTCACCGGCGCGTAAGGAATAGCCGACACCCATTTAGGGAAGTAATGCAATCCCACTGACTGCCAAGCCTGCGACCAGGCCTGGTCAAACACAAACTCACCGTAGGAATTGGTTTTAACGTACAAGGGCATGGCGGCAATTAACCGCCCCTCATCGTATACAGCGACGTGTTGCGGATACCAACCAAACGCTGCACTCACGCATTGATAATCTTCCAGCGCCTGCAAAAACTCATGGCGCAAAAACGGATTATTATCCGCCACCAACGCATTCCAGGCCTGCTGATTAATATCGCGAATATGGTGAAAGCAGCGCAACTGCATCGACGGCTCCTAATCCTGACGAAAACGAGCCGTTATTGTGACAAAAAGCTACACCACTTTAAACTGCTTAGAGTAACGATGCACATCTTCTGCCATTTTATACAAGCGCTCCACCGATTTAGTCACCTCCTCATTACCCGAGGCCACCTGTACGGAAGATTGTGCTATTTGTTCGACGCGCTGCGCGATAATCACCATGCCGTCCTCTTGCTCTTTCAAGAAATTGCGAATTTGATCAACCGAGAACGTTACCTGCTGCGCTTTGTCTTCCAGCGTCGCTACCGCATCGCCTGCTTGGTGGGCAAACTCCACACCGTTACGCATATTTTTAATCCCTTCGCTCATATCGCGATTTACATCCTCAATCATCTTTTGAATTTTCACTATCACATTCGAAATCTCGCTAGTCGATTGCGCCGTACGTTGTGACAGACTACGAACCTCATCGGCGACCACGGCAAAACCGCGCCCATGATCACCAGCTCGAGCCGCTTCAATCGCCGCGTTCAGTGCCAATAAATTGGTTTGCTCAGCAATATCTTCAATCGTCGCGACAATCCCATCCACTTCTTTTGACATACTTTGCAACGCGGTTAAATTCACCGTTGCCGACGAAATTTCCTCGGCCATTTGACTGATTTGATCAGCGGATTTATGCACTGTTTTCGCACTTTCTACAGCCGCATCCACCGACGCATGAGCTAACTCCTGCACTCTATCCGCTTGATCGGCAATCTGCTGCATTGCAGTGGTGAGCTGCTCTACTGTCACCGCCACCTCCTCCGTTGACTCACGTTGCTCAATCGCCGCTTGCATTAAATTCACCGTTTGTGTATCCAAACTCTGCGCCGAGTCGGTTAAATGACGCGCATCGTAACCCAAATCATAAATCAGCTCGCGCAAACGATTTTGCATTCGCGTCAACGCGTGCATCAAACGACCGGACTCATCACTTTCCATAATCGGCGTATCAAAATTCAGCTCACCATCGGCGATACGCTCTGCAACTTGGACCGAACGTTCTACTCGTGCCGACAACCAATTAGCCAAAACCCACACCCCGATTAACGACAAAATCCCCATTACAATAATCACCAACTGCACCAATAAAAAACTGCGCCCAATCGCTGCCGACACACTACTTAGCGGAATAGACACCTCAATCGCGCCGCGCACATCGTTAAGCACCCAATCCTTTTTGGGCGAATCCGCATGAGAATTGTGGCAAGACACGCAAGTTTTATCTGTCATCACATCGGCAATCGCATAACGAAACACCGGCTCACCTGCCAAGGTTTCAACACTAAAATACTCCCCAGTCGCATTGTGCTTTAACCACGACAACGAATCGCGCTCAAACGCATCCAGCTCAATATCCTTACCCTGACGAAAAGTAAACGGATAATCACTATATAAACGCAATTTACCCTTCGCTTCACTCATTTCGCCGAGTGAACGCATAAACGTTGCCGGTAAAGGCAAAGAGCGGTTTTCTATCGTCGGCTGATGGTGAATACCCAAACCCACCGAATTGGCAATCGGCAATACATGGAGCGAATAAAAACTACGCGCATTTTTAGCGTTCTCAACACTCGAACGCGCTGCCGCCTTACCCGCCTCCAAAATCACATTTTCTTTCAAGTTCACCCCCAGCTGCCATAGCAGCGCCATGAGCACCACCCACATCAGCAACATCGGCCAAAATACCTTCTTTTTAATCGGCCAAGCTTCTATATGATGCTTCATTTTCCATAGATGGCGCTTTAAACCACGGGGCAGCACACGCCCTTGATCCAACTCAACGTCATCGCGCTGGTTCAGCGTTTGATACAAGGCTGTTGCCGAGGCGATTTCAGCCTCACTTGGTGCGGTTCGAAACGATAAATAACCACCTTTTACTGGCGTAACCGACGCCTTAACCCAATAAAATTCGCCATTTTTACGCTTATTTTTAACAAATCCACGCCAAGTTTTGCCCGCATGTAACGTAGCCCATAAATCACGAAATGCCTCCGATGGCATAAACGGATGGCGAACAATATTGTGCGCTTTGCCTATTAACTCGGCCTCACTAAACCCAGAAGCCACTTCGAAATCCGGATTCACTCGCGTGATACGCCCCACCTTATCCGTTCGAGTAATAATGGCTTGACCGGGTTGTAGCTTATATTCTTTTTCACCTTGAATAATTGGATTTGCCATTGTGTCGTTTCCATCCATGTAAAGTATTAAGACCAGCAAATAACATTCATCGAATGCCCGAAGCCGTTGCGCTATAAACGGCACGACCTGTCATTTGTACGAAATATAATAGCAAGATATTAGCAAGAACCTCACCAAAAAATCACTTTATTCTAAAAATTTAGGCCAAATAGCCATTAAAACGCATAAAGTTCATTTTTTTTAGATAAAAAAGCGCAAATTTTTCAAAAAACAGAAACGAGACCTTGTTAATCGCGCGGCCCAACTATCTGCAACAGTGCATGAATGAATAATTAAATAACCTAGTGCCTTGGTGCCTTCGTAGTTCAAAGAATAAATTTTCTACAAACGCAAAAGTTTTAAGCCTAGCGATACCGTGGCATCCACATCGTTCAAAAATAAATTTTCAACTGTCCCGCCATATCAGGTCTGCTAAAATGCCCTCTTTAAAAAGAAGCTTGCTGCCCATGCCTAAACCACATCGAATTGTTCAACGCCCATTTGACCCACATATTTTTGAACAAGCACAAGCGCTTGGTCTAAGCGAACTACAAGCCCGTCTTGTCGCTCAACGGCTGCAAGACCCTCAACTGCTCGATGCCGTCGTCAATCCTAAGCTGAAAAACCTTCAACACCCCAGCGAACTCAAAAACGCCGATCACGCCGCCCAACTCATTGCCGATGCGATTCAATCCGATGGTCTGATCGTTCTGACCACCGATTACGATACCGATGGCGTAACCTCTGCATGGGTAGCTTACAATGCACTCACAGAATATTTTGGGGTCGATACATCGCGCTTGGTTCACTTTATTGGTGAACGCAAAGAAGGCTATGGCATCACCGATGACGTCTGCGAGCGCATTTTAGCGCTACAGCAACAGCAACCGATTGCTTTGGTCATTTCTGCAGACCAAGGCTCCAGTGACGAACCGCGCATTCAACGCTTAGCACAAGCAGGTATCGCCGTTTGCGTCACCGACCACCACCAAATGCCAATAGAAGGCGCCCCAATGAGTGCCGTTTGTACGGTGAACCCCCAGCAAGCCGACTGCGCTTACGATAAAACCATCGCTGGTTGTTTTGTTATCTTTTTAGTAATGACCCAAGTGCGCCGAGAACTGATTCAACGTGGTTACCTAACGCAACAAGCACCCAGCCTAAAAAACCTGACAATGCACGTCGCCCTTGGCACGATAGCTGATAGCGTGAGCTTAAAAAGCCCGAATAACCGAGCCATGGTATTAGCTGGCCTCCAACTCATAAACCAATTTCAACATCCCGCTTGGCAAGCGATGAAGCAACTCAACGACAACCAAGGCCGCCCTTTTAACGCCGAATACTTAGCCTTTCAGGTGGCCACTCGTATCAATGCCGCCAGCCGTGTCAGCGACGTACGCACCGCGTTTGACTTTTTATGCGCAGACAATATACACCAAGCGACGCAATGCTTAGCGCAACTTGATGCCGATAACAGCGAACGTCGCGAACAACAACAAGCGATGCTCGACCAAGCAATACAGCTCGCACAAACCCTATATCATCCCCAACGCTTCAGCCTCGCATTTGTCATGGAAGGCAACGCCGGTATTCAAGGGATTATCGCCAGCCGTGTCGGTGAAAAATTTGGCCTGCCCTGTGTTGCAATGACAAGACTTGACGATGGCACCATTGCAGGCAGTGGACGCGGCATTGTGCCAGAAATTGACTTACGCCTCGCCTTTCAAACGATGGAAGACCAACATCCAGGATTGTTTATTTCAATGGGGGGGCATAAAGGTGCCGCCGGCTGTCAAATACCGGGTCAGCATATTGATGTGTTTATTGAACTATTCGAGCAGGCGGTGAAAAAACAGCTCGGCGAAACCGCACCGGTACCCATCATCGAAACCGATGGCACACTACCCGGCAACTGGCTCAACACCGACTTAATTAACCAACTCGATGCGCTTGAACCCTACGGCCGCGAATGGCCGCAACCGCAATTTTATGGTCAATTTAATCTGATTGAAGTACGTCAAGTTGGTCAGAGCAAACTGCACCTGTCGATGACCCTACAACCGCAAGACAGCCAACAAACGCTCAAAGCCATTTTTTTTAATGCACTCGATGAGGCTGATAAGCCGCTGCCTTATCAGCCAGGAGATGTGTTGGCCTGCGTTTACCAACCAAGTTTGAATCAATATATGGGGCGCAGCTCACTGCAGCTTCGCTTACAGTGGGCGCGAAAAGCAGATTAATGACGCCCGTAACCGTGCATATAATGCTCGATTTGCGCCATGGCATCACTCATTGAGCGCACAAGATGATCTAAGCTGACTACTGCATTTTCTAAAATATTCACCGCAATAAACGGTTGCTCGACTTTTAAACGATCATACATCGGGCGCGTTAGCGCCAATAACTTGGCTTTTTTTGACGAACAAAACATCCGCAAATTGCGCGGTTTACGATCAAAAAACGACATTTCGCCAATTAAATTGCCCACGCCCTGTGTACCAACGTTCACTTCATCTTGACCGTCGAAGCTGCTAAAGCCGACTTTACCTTTAATAATAAAGTACATACTATCGCCCACCTCACCCAAGTCAGAAATGACCTGATCGCGTTCATAATTTTTTTCTTGTAGATAATGGGTTAATACCTCGACCTCGGCACGAGTCAAGGATTCGCAGATTAGATTTTGTTGAAAATAATCAAATAACTCGTTTGCGCTCATCTCTTGCATCTTATTCTCCTTTGGGGCGACGCGCTAAAAAGGATGCCACAGGGCGTCCGTCAGCAAGGACGTCTATTTTATCAACAATCACCTCAAACGCCGCAAATTCTTTCGCCAACTCGCCATGCTTTAAAATGAAATTCGGATTTTTCGGCGATCCAAACCTCTCAACACCCTCACAAAACGTTTGCACCAACACACAGCCACCAGGACGCACATGCGCGCGCATATAAGCAAATAAATCGCGATTTAAAAAACGAATCATCAGAATTAAATCAAATAATGCGTGTGGTCGCTGTGCGTCATCGCGCAAATCGGCGCAGCACCAATCCACACTAACCCCCTCGCTTTTAGCCAAGTATTGCGCACACTGTAACACGCGCGGCTGATTATCGATTGCGCACACCTGCCAGCCCTGCTGTGCCAAAAACACTGCTTCGCGTCCGCCACCACAACCAAGATCCAATGCGGTATTACCACTCAACCAACCCTCGGCACCAGCCTGCACCAACAACCCATTCGGCCGCCAAAACTTAAAAGAGGACGATATTGGCAGGCCTGCTAAAATTTGCACGCTGTCATCACTCACACACGCGTGCAATTGATAACCCTTTTGTGTCAAATAAAGACAAGCCGGTTGCAAATCAGCCGCCTTCGCTATTAAATTAAACGCAGCGGGTGGCGCAGACAACGCGTTTAAGCACTGCTGTAACACCGACCAAGGCACACTCACCGCGTTGGCAAAATGCCCACGTTCGAAGTCCGAGCGCGGACGAATATCTAACCAAGGTAACGCCTCATTGTGCATGGGAATCGAGTGTCGGGTCGAGGTTAAAACCGCGCTTTATTTTCAAACGCTGCTTCGCTGCTTGCCATTCACCGACGGCAAAGATTTGTTTCTCAGCGTTATATAAACGCACCAAGGTGTCGCGCTCCGGGTTCTGCGGAATCACGTCATACAAAAACCCACCCGCCCAGATAAATTGCTTTTGCTCATCATTCAAATAAAACGCTTCATACTCGCTTAATGCAATATCCAAAGGCAATAAATGCGTATTACGATACTTCGCAATTTCATCGAAACTTTGCATCATATCAGCGCTAAACACGCCAGTTTGCGTGCGGTGCAAAGCGCTTAAATGCCCCACCGTACCTAACGCTTTAGCTATATCCTCGCCCAAAACACGTACATAAGTTCCTTTTGAACAATGCACATCAAACTCAATCTGGCTCGCATCAAAGCGCAATAGCGTTAAAGACATAATCTCCACCTCGCGCGGCTCACGCTCAATTTCAATCCCACGACGAGCATAGGTGTGCAATGACTTGCCCTCAAACTTAAGCGACGAATACATCGGTGGCACCTGTAAAATTTTGCCAACAAACGTAGAAAAGACTTGCTCAATCAGCGTATCCGTTAAAAGCGGAACGCGCTGGCGCTCAATAATCTGCCCTTCGCAATCACCGGTATCGGTGGCGATACCTAACTGCAAGGTTGCGCTATAACGCTTATCCGAAGCCAATAAAAATGCCGACACCTTAGTCGCCTCACCCAAGCAAACCGGCAATAACCCTGTCGCAAACGGATCCAGCGTCCCGGTATGACCGGCCTTTTTTGCACTATAAAGTTTAACGACTTGCTTCACCGCTTCGGTCGATCCCATCCCCACTGGCTTATTCACCAGCACAATACCGTTCACAACACGCCGACGATTTCGTTTTGGCATCATATCAATGCAACGCCTGACGAATAAGTTGCTCGATATGCTCAGCATGATCCGGCACGGTATCATAATAAAAACGCAAGTTAGGTGTAATGCGCAAACGTAATTGTTTGCCCAGCTCACTACGGAAAAACGCAGCGGCTTTTTGCAAGGCTTTTTCTGCTTCGATAACGGCATCATCACCGGCTTTCGCGCCGAGCACAGTAAAATAAATTTTCGCCTGACTTAAATCCTTCGACACCTTACACTCGGTTAGGGTTAAAGATTGCAAACGCGGGTCTTTCGTTTCGCGGCGCAATAAAGTAGACAATAAACGCAAAATCTCTTGCGATACACGATCTGTACGACTAAATTCTTGACTCATTACTTTCCAATTTCCAAACCACCAAGCTGGGTAGTATTTTTACAAAAACAAAATGCCCCGCAGGGCATTTGTATTATTTATTCACCACGACAAGCACGAAGTTGAAAAACCTGAACGCGACATCTGATAAATCATAGCTTCGCGCCTTCGTGTCTCGATGATTAACCCTAATCAAGCGTACGTTTTACTTCATAACGTTTAAATACTTCGATTTGGTCGCCAACGCGCACATCGTTATAATCTTTAACGCCGATACCGCACTCCATGCCTTGACGCACTTCTTGCACATCGTCTTTATAACGACGCAACGACTCCAACTCACCTTCGTAAATCACCACGTTTTCACGTAATACACGAATCGGCTGGCCACGTTTAACCAACCCGTCAATCACCATACAACCGGCAATAAGACCGATTTTCGGCGCCTTAAACACATCACGTACTTCCGCCGTACCAATAATTTCTTCACGCAACTCAGCCGATAGCTTACCTTCAATCGCACGTTTTACTTCATCAACCACTTCATAAATAATGCTGTAGTAATACAAGCCAACGCCTTCACGTTCAATAATACGCTTCGCTGACGCATCAGCACGCACGTTAAAACCGAAAATCAACGCTTCCGAAGCAATCGCCAAGTTCGCATCACTTTCGGTAATCCCGCCGACGCCGGTACTAATAACATTCACGCGTACCTCATCGTTGCTCAAATCGGTCAGGGCGTTCGACAACGCCTCAATCGAACCCTGCACATCCGCTTTCAGTACAATATTCACCGACTTCATTTCGCCTTCGGCCATTTTGTTGAACATATTATCCAACTTCGCACTTTGCTGACGGGCGACTTTCACCTCTTTAAACTTACCTTGACGGAACAGCGCCACCTCACGCGCTTTACGCTCGTTATCGACCGTAATCATCTCGTCACCGGCCGCAGGCACACCTGACAAGCCCAAAATTTCCACTGGAAACGATGGGCCAGCACTATCGACCATTTTGCCGTGTTCGTTAATCAGGGCACGCACGCGACCAAACTCCATCCCGCACAAAGCAATATCGCCTTTACGTAACGTGCCAGATTGAACCAATACCGTTGCGACCGGACCACGACCTTTATCCAGACGTGATTCAATCACCACGCCCTTCGCGTGTCCTTCGGTCGGCGCATCTAACTCAAGAATTTCCGCGCTCAACAAAATCGCTTCCAATAACTCATCGATACCCATTCCGGTTTTAGAAGAAACAGGCACAAACTGAATATCGCCGCCCCATGCCTCGGAAATTACGCCCTCGTTAGCTAATTCTTGCATTACACGATCGGTATTAATGCCTTCCTTATCCATTTTGGTAATCGCCACCACCATCCCGACACCCGCCGCTTTCGCGTGCTGAATAGCCTCTTTAGTTTGCGGCATAACACCATCATCCCCGGCGACGACGATGACCACGATATCGGTCACTTTCGCCCCACGTGCACGCATCGCAGTAAAGGCTTCATGCCCTGGGGTATCGATAAACGTAATATCGCCGTTAGGCGTTTCAACGTGATAAGCACCGATATGCTGAGTGATCCCGCCAGCCTCACCATGGGCAACTTTAGCCTTACGGATATAGTCAAGCAACGAGGTTTTGCCATGGTCTACGTGACCCATAATAGTCACCACTGGCGCGCGATGTACAAACTCACCATGATAAGCTTGTTGTAACACCTCTTCTTCCAGCGCGTTTTCTTTAAGCAGCACCGGCTTATGCCCCATTTCTTCGACGACAATCGCAGCAGTTTCCTGATCCAACACCTGATTAATCGTGACCATGGTACCCATCGTCATCATAAACTTAATCACTTCTGCCACTTTCACTGCCATTTTGTCGGCCAGTTCAGCGACCTGAATCGTTTCAGGAATCAATACATCGCGCACCACCGGACCAGCTGGACGTTGGAAACCATGCTGATTTTCTTGCGGCTTTTTCTGCTCAAGGCGCTTTTTAGTTTTACGACGCGTAATACTCACCGTTTCGCTATCACCATCGTCACTAACAATCTTCGTTTTAATGGTTTTTTTCACTTTTGGCGGGCCATCTTCCAGCTTGCTGTCCGCTTGCGGCTTGGCTTTTTTTGCTTTCGCTTTTTTCTCAGCTTTACTCGCGGCTGATTCCTCATCTACCACCGGCACGATCACCGCCTCATCGCTATCCGCCACCAGCGGCGTTTCTAGTGGCGCAGGCGTTTCGACAACCGGCGTAGCGGTCGGTAATTCCACTATAGCTGTTTCAACAACAGGAGCTTGCGCGGCAATCGGTGCCACTTCTTCTTCCTTTGTCCCCTCCACCAGGCTACGCTTAACATAGGTGCGCTTTTTACGCACCTCCACATTCACTGTACGCTTACCCGAACCAGAAGATAAATTTAATGTTTTTACTTCTTTACGACGCAAAGTGACTTTTTGCGGTTCTTCAACCTGACCGTCGCCATGTAAACTTTTTAAATACGCCAGTAAATCACGCTTTTCGTCTTCACTAATCGTGTCGTTCGCCGTTTTACCCTTCACGCCCGATGCGTCAAGTTGTGCCAACAGCTTATCGACAGAAAGGTTGAGTGTTTCTGAAAACTTTAATATTGATACCTCTGCCATAATCCGCTCTCCCTTTCTACCTATTCAAACCAAGGCGCACGCGCTTTCATAATCAACGCAGCGGCACGTTCTTCGTCCAAATCGACCAGTTCCAATAATTCATCCGTGCCTAATTCAGCCAGATCTTCCTGCGTCACCACCCCTTTTGAGGCCAGCAACTTTGCCATATCTTCGGTCATGCCTTCCAAGGCTAACAAATCTTCAGCCGGCTCAGCCAGCGCCGTTTTTTCCTCGTTGACAATTGCCTGAGTCAATAACGCATCTTTCGCACGTTGTTTCAACTCATTAACCAAATCTTCATCAAAGCCATCGATTTCGAGCATTTCAGCTGATGGCACATACGCCACCTCCTCAATCGTAGTAAAGCCCTCTTCAACCAATAACTGAGCCAAATCCTCGTCCACTTCTAACTGTGTAACGAATAATTCGACTTGCTTACCGGCCTCGTTCTGATGCTTCGCTTCCATTTCCGAACGTGACATCACATTTAATTCCCAGCCAGTCAACTCCGAGGCTAGGCGGACGTTCTGTCCACCCTTACCAATCGCCAACGACAACTGTTCATCTTCTACCGCTAAATCCATCTCATGGCGATCTTCATCCACCATAATCGAAGTGATTTCGGCCGGTGCCATTGCGTTTATAACAAACTGCGCATCATTTGGGTCCCATTGAATAATATCAATACGCTCGCCGTTTAGCTCATTGGTTACCGCTTGCACACGTCCACCGCGCATCCCCACGCATGCGCCAATCGGATCTAAACGCGGGTCATTGGCACGGACAGCGATTTTGGCACGGAAACCAACATCGCGAGCTGCCGCCATAACATCAATTAAATCGTCACCAATTTCCGGCACTTCGATTTTAAACAACTCAATTAGCATTTCCTTACAACCGCGACACATAAACAACTGCGCGCCGCGCGGGCGGAAACTGACTTCTTTTAAATACGCGCGAACTCGATCGCCAATACGGAAAGTTTCGCGACCGACCAAATCATTACGGGCGATAACTGCATCCACGTTATCACCCATATCTAAAATCACATCGCCGCGATCAATACGTTTTACTTGGCCGGTCAAAATTTCGCCCACGCGCTTTGAATAGTCGTCCACAACCTTTTTACGCTCAGCTTCGCGCACTTTCTGGATAATAATTTGTTTCGCCGTTTGCGCGCCAATACGGCCAAAATCGATTGACTCAATCGGTTCTTCGATATACTCATCGACTTGAATATTCGGGTCTTCATCCACCGCATCCATATGACGAATATACAATCCCGGTTCGCCCTCAATCGCCATATCGTCTTCAATTACCAACCAACGTCTAAAGGTTTTATAGTTTCCTGTATGGCGGTCGATTTCGACGCGAGCATCAATTTTATCGTCATAGCTTTTGCAGGTCGCCATGGCCAAGGCCGCTTCAATCGCTTCAAAAATAACCTCTTCATCCACGCCCTTTTCATTGGACATAATTTCAACAACGGATAATACTTCTTTACTCATGCTTCAACCGCCTTACAGTTCAACAACTAAACTTGCTTTATCAATGGTATTAAACGGAATCGGATAGACTTCGCCATCCACCTCGACTTCAATCTGCGTGTCATGCACTGCAACCAACTCACCTTTAAACTTACGACGGCCTAAAATCGGCGCACGCGTTCGAACGTTCACTTTTTTACCAACATACGGCGGATACTGTTCAGGTTTAAAGAAAAGTCGATCTAACCCTGGAGATGACACCTCCAGCATATAGGCCGACGTAATCGGATCTTCCACATCTAAAATCGCACTAATTTGACGACTTGCACGCGAACAATCATCCACTGTCACCCCTACTTGCGCTCGTTCGATATAAATACGCAAGGTTGAATCCTTGCCGGCCGAAATATACTCGCAGCCCCACAACTCCAAGCCCAACGCTTCAATAGCCGGTGTCACCATCGCTTCAATTTTTTGCTCTAACGTCACAAGTCATCCTTACAACTAAAAATCACCAACAAAAAACCCCGTAAAAACGGGGTTCTCTAAGACTCGAACAACGCTCGCATTACACAAACGCTCCTCGAAAAAATGTATTCAGAAAAACTTCGAGAAGCTTACGCATCAACAAGCGGTTTGTCAAGCGATAATCACGCTATTTCGCTACAGCTAGTCTAAGCGCTCACCATTAAGGTGCAATGCGCTATCTTGCCAAGCCAACTTCAACCGTCGATTGCTAGGCGATAGATTCGAGGGCATTAACTGTGTCGGTGCAAGGCCATATTCTGCTAACCAATTTGCATCCATATCCACATTCAGGGCGGCCTCCAAATAAGGCGCAAAACGAATCGGACTAATTAACGCCACTGTCACCAAATCATCCAGCGTGAGTGGCTGCATGATTTCTGGCGGAATAAAAAACTGCGCCTGCGCATCCAATCCTAATATTGATGATTGCGCTTGCGCCACATCATTAAACTGCACCGCCACTCGCTTAATATCCAAGGTTATCGGCTGCGCCAACACCTTTAAAACCCAATCATTTAACGCGGCTTGATTATCTTGTGCCAACGGCTCAAACGTCATAACTTCATTCGCCAAGGTTAAACTGGCATCGCCGCTAAAACTCAACGCATCAATATGCGTATCTTCAGTTTTGAGTTGCCCCTCTTTAAACGCTAAATGCCAATCAGTTTTCACCCTATTTTGCTCTAGCGCCGAATGCGATGTTTTTAGCAGGCCTGCTAAACGCAACACGCTTTGATCAGCAAACACGGCGCTCAAGTTATCCAAGCTAAAACGATAATCCACAACCCCGGTTTGTCCTGCGCTTTGGCCGCTAAAATCCAACCCCTCCAACGTCCAATCGCCCTGCTCATCGACTAGACGCAACCGTTTTATGCGCAAGCCCAACTCAATCTGCTGATCGGCAAACAAATCCAACCAACCTTGCGTTTGCGCCAAACGCACCTCACCATCACTTAAGTCGGCCACGACAAACGTATTCTGAATCGTCTGATTAAACAGGCCTGCCGCGGTATTGATGGTCACAGGCTCCTCTTGTTTATTAAGCAATAAATCAGTCAAGCTGTCGCGCAACGGACTATCCGACAACACCGTTAGCATCTGCATCTGAAGCAAGTCGTTATCAATAAAATGATCTAACGACACGGTTTGATCATCGACCTCCCATTTTGTATTGGCATAACTCGATAACAACCCGACATCAAACGACACATTTAATAGTACTAAACCCGGTATCTCACCTGCCTGCTCGGTCAGTGCATAAAACTGCGATTCTACCTGCTTTGCCGTGTAATACACCGTCGCTAAATACATGATTCCTGCCGCTACTAGCGCTGCCAACATATAACGCCAGCCACCACTGCGCGCCTTGCCTAAATTTTCTTCAGCCATCGCCCACTCCTTCATTTAAACCTGTTTCATCTACGTTTTACGCTCAGTCCAGCGCGTTTGCCAATCCACTGATTTTTAGCACAAACGCCTTGTTGAGCGCACAGCAAATCGGCGTTCAGGGCTTTGTTTGTGCCGCGCGTTTTTTTGCAAAATTGAATAAATAAAAGCGTCAAATAGTATCATACTTGTGGTCACCCAGTTTTTTAATGCGCTAAGATAAAGCGATTAAGCCTAGAGGATACATGACAATGGCAAAGTCTTTTTTACAACGCATAACCCACCAGTTCGAACAGGGCATGAGCGCAATGCTGGATCGACTCGATCAGCTCACCGACCGCGAGCAACGTTTGGTGGTCACCGGATTAAGCCGCAGTGGTAAATCAACCTTATTTACCGCGTTGATTGCGCAATTACAAGCGCAAGCGGATAACCCACATAATTACCGCCTGCCATTGCTTAAATCGATTCCGCCGGCACGTTTAGACCGCTTGCAACTTTGCACCGAATTACCCGGATTAGCGCCCTTTCCATTTGCGCAAAATATGGCCGCATTGGCTGAAGGCCGCTGGCCGCCACCCACGCAAAATTTAAGCGGCCTTCGACTTACCATTTGGATAAAACAAGCGAATACTCTCAAGCAAAAGCTCATCGGCTCAAAACGCTTAAGCTTGTACTTTTACGACTATCCCGGTGAATGGTTAATGGACTTAACCTTGCTTAATCAGGATTATGAAAGCTGGTCAAATCGTACCGGAATTTTGTTACACAACCAACCGCAAGCGCAATTTAGCCAAGCCTGGTTAACCAAACTGGCAGCGTTTGACTTTAATCAACCGCCGGATAACCAGCGCACGCAGACGTTAACCGATGCCTAT
>JAVETW010000093.1:0-6155 GCA_034005865.1 Thiomicrospira sp.
ACGACGCTCTTCCGATCTAGCGAACAACAAGCGTTTGCCCAAGCCCGCTTAGCCGGAGCGGAGCTTACGCAGCGCACCGAGGTAAAACTCACCGATTACCGCCATCAACAAGGGCAATTCGACCATATTGTGAGCATCGAAATGTTTGAAGCCGTGGGCTTAGAATATTGGGATACCTATTTCAGCCAACTCAAATCGCTTCTAAAAGCGGAGGGGCGCGCGCTACTTCAAGTGATTACGATTGATGAAAACTACGCCGATGCGTATCAGCAAGGCGTGGATTTTATTCAAAGTTATATTTTTCCCGGTGGTCTGTTGCCTTCACCAACACAACTTCACCGGCTTGCCGAAAAACATGGCTTTCGCGTACGTAATCAACTGCGTTTTGGTCAAGATTACGCACTCACGTTGCAACGCTGGCGACAACGCTTCGACCAGCACCGTGATACGCTGGAAATGATGGGCTACGACGCGCACTTTCAACGCATTTGGCACTATTATCTCGACTATTGTCGCGTCGGCTTTGAAACCGAACGTATTGATGTGCTGCAACTTACCTTGGAGCATCGTTAAATGCGCACATTCCTCAGCTTAACCCTTGCTTTAACCAGTCTTCTTTTTCTGAACGGATGCAGCAGTATGAAAGTGGAAAGCTACGCCCACACTCAACCTAAGCTGGATATTTTTGACTACTTTAGCGGCCACACCGACGCGTGGGGGCAATTTCAAGATCGTTCCGGCGAGGTTAAACGCCGTTTTAAAGTCGCCATTACCGGCACTATCGAGGGTAACACACTCACTCTCGATGAACGCTTTGTATATGACGATGGCGAAACCCAACAGCGTATCTGGGTCATTGAGGACTTGGGCAATGGGCGTTATAGTGGTCGCGCCGATGATGTCATTGGGGTTGCAGAAGGTCATGCCGCCGGTGCGGTGTTAAATTGGCGTTATACGCTCGATTTGCCGTATCAAGACAGCACGATTCATGTTCAATTTGACGATTGGATGTTTTTGCAAGATAACAACGTGATGCTCAATCGCGCCGAAGTCACCAAATGGGGATTTCGGGTGGGCGAGGTCACTCTATTTTTTAGCAAACCCACACCATGACTCGCTGGCTATTGCTGTTCACCCTTAGCTTTAGCGCGTTCGCCCAAGCTCAGCCGTTGGTTAAAGTGGGCGAAGGCACGGCACGCTGGGGCTGGATTAAACTCTACGATGCCCGCCTGTTCACTTTAGCAGGCCTGCCAAAAAGTGTGCTACTCGATGAGCACACCCCTTTACGCTTAGAACTATGCTATCACCGCGCACTGAGTGTAAAGGACTTTGTTGACGGGGCAAATCATGCGTTGGCTGATGATTTATCCGCGCCGTTACGGGCAGCGGTTGATCAGTTACACGCCGCCTATCAGCCGGTGGAAGCGGGGGATTGCTATACCCTCGACTATCGTCCAAACAGCGGCACGCACTTGTTGCTTAATCAACACGAGCTGATTCACCTCACCACCCCTGGGTTTAAAGCGATCTATTTTGGCATTTGGCTCGGCGATTCCCCCCTTTCAACCTCGCTAAAACAGGCGCTTACTGCGTCACTGTTATCAACGCCCTCAACGCAATAGCCGATGAAGTTTTTGCACGCGGCTTGTTGCGTGGCGAATTTAAGCTTATTATCTACGTCTTATAAATTTTATACGCACGCCTTCCTATGAATATTTTAGTGGTTGATCCTTCGGTTAGCTTTCGTCGCGTCATTCAACAAACGCTACACCATCAAGATGTCGAAGTAATTGAAGCGGAAAACGGTGCGCAGGCGATTGCGCAGTTAAAAAAGCTTAAACCCAGCGCCATCTGTATCGCCCATGAACTTGGCGACATGGATAGCTTTAAATTTCTCAAGCTGATTCGCTTAAACAGCATTTTAAATAATATTCCCAAGTTTCTACTCACGTCTAACGCCGCGCAAACCTTTAAACGCGAAGCATATGACGCCGGATTTACCGAGGTGTTTATCAAAACCGACTTTCCGGCATTACAACGCGCACTGCACAGTTTATTACTGTATGCCACGCTCAATATCCAAGCACGCATATTGTATGTCGAAGATACACAAAGCACCGCCGACTATACCAGCCATATTATGAAAAACGCTGGTTGGGAAGTCGTCCACGTTAAAAGTGGCGAAGCAGCGGCACAAATATTAGATGAGGACAAAAAACCTTTTGATTTAGTCGTCACCGACTTGGTATTGGAGGGTCAAGTCAGCGGTATTGGTTTAATTAATCTAATTCGTCAAGGACGCGATAACATTCGCGAGCTACCCATTTTAGCCGTGTCAGGCTGGAATGATTTATTGCGCCAAGTGTATGTGCTCAAACATGGTGCAGGGGATTTTATTGCTAAACCCTTCCATGAAACCGATTTTTTAGCACGCGCGATTAACTTGATCATGGCTAAACGCGCACGCGACGAACTGTTAGCCACACAACTGGCGCTATATGAAAAAGCCAATTTAGACGCCTTAACTGAGGTTAATAACCGTCATTTTCTCGATGAGTTCGGCCATAAACTGGTCAAAAACGCATTAAGCAATAATGAATCGGTCGCGCTGATGATTATCGACCTCGACCATTTCAAACAAATCAACGACCAACATGGCCACCTAGCAGGCGATGCTATCTTGCAACTAGTCGCTAAAACCCTGAAACAACACAGTCATCCACAGGATATTATCGCCCGCTACGGTGGCGATGAATTTATTCTACTGCTCAAAGAACAGCCTCACGGCGAAGTACTGGCGCGCGCACAACGTATTCGGCGTGAAATCAGTCACTGCACCCAGCCCCCCACTACCTGCACCATTGGCGTGGCCTGTCACGATAAAAAAATAGCTAAACAGCTGATAGAACTTCTACACACACTCGACCCATTACAACCCGGCACGATTGATTTTAAAACCTTGTTTAAAGCCGCCGACCATTCGCTATATATCGCCAAACAAGCCGGGCGCAACAAAGTATGTATGAACAACCTGCTCGAACACACCGAACAGGTGTATTAAAGTACATCAAGAGACTAAACGTTCCGCCACAAAGGCTAATAAGGCTTGGGCTTGATCGCGCTTAGCTGAAGGCGCAAGGGCTTGGGTCTGCTCAGCGGTGATAAGAGTTAGCGCATTGGTGTCGGTTTCAAATCCCTTGCCTTCGCCGACTTCATTCGCGCAAATCATATCCAGACCTTTGCGCTGTAATTTATCCTTAGCATACTCAATCACATTTTGCGTTTCGGCGGCAAAGCCCACCACAAACGGTTTGTTTGGCTGTTGCGCCACCCACGCAATAATGTCGGGGTTTTTAACTAACGTCAGTTGCAACGTGTCACTGTCAGCGGTTTTTTTAATTTTGTGCTCTGCCACCTCCGCCAAACGAAAGTCCGCCACCGCCGCCGCGCCAACCATGACATCTGCCTGCGCATAGTGTTGCTGTACCGCGTCAAACATTTGCAACGCCGAACGCACATTAATACGTTGCACATTTGGCGGCGTCGGCAAACTCACCGGCCCGCTAATTAAGGTCACGTCCGCCCCCAACTCCGCCGCGATTTGCGCAATCGCAAACCCCATTTTGCCGGAACTGCGATTACCAATAAAACGCACCGGATCCAGGTCTTCAAACGTCGGCCCAGCGGTTATTAATAGCTTTTTACCCGCCCAAAAAACGCTCAACGCGTTTTCTGCAGGCCTGCTAATCGACTTGTCATCTTGCCAATGCGCACACACCTTGGCAAAAATTGTTTCCGGTTCGGCTAAACGCCCCGCCCCCACTTCACCACAGGCTTGTTCACCAGACTCCGGCGCAATCATCTGCCACCCGCGTTGTTGCAGTGCGTTCACATTGTCTTGTGTCGCCACATTCGCCCACATTAAACGATTCATCGCCGGCGCAAATACAATCGGTCTGTCGGTGGCCAAACACAAGGTGGTTAATAAATCATCCGCCATACCGACGCGTAACCGCGCCAATACATCCGCCGACGCGGGGGCTATCACAATCACATCCGCCCAACGCGCCAGTTCGATATGTCCCATGCCCGCTTCTTGTTCGAGATCAAACAAGCTGTCGCGCACTTTGTGACCACACAAAGCCTGAAACGATAACGGCTGAATAAATTGTTTAGCGCCGGCGGTCATTACCACTTGCACCTGATGCCCGGCTTTGATAAATAAACGTACCAATTCCAAGGCTTTATACGCCGCAATACCGCCTGACACGCCAATTAATATCTTCATAACCACCTCGTTTTGTATCACGGCATGATACTGATTTTTGCACAGACTGTGAAGCTTAGCGCAAGGGTACCAGCTTGTTGACTTGACAATGCGACAGGTCAGGAACACAATATGACCATAGTCATGACCACTTGGTCAAACTCAAGTCAACTCAAATCAGCTCAAGGAGAACTCCGCAAATGCAAACCATAAAAGCCTCCGAGTTTAAAGCGAAATGCTTACATTTAATGGATTGGGTTCAGCAATCGGGTGAAGAAATTATCATTACTAAAAATGGACAACCGGTTTCTCGGCTCGTACCGATTCAACATCATGTTCCCAGTTTATTTGGCTTGCACCAAGGACAAGTTCATTTTAGTGATGATTTAATCGCGCCACTTGATGAAGTTTATAGCGTGGATTTAGTATGACGCTGTTACTCGATACCCATGCATTGGTTTGGCTGGATGCCGGTTCAAATCGCCTTTCCCACAACGCGATTCGCGCAATAGATAACGCGTTAGCGCAACGCCAACTATGTGTTTCGGCGATAAGCTTTTGGGAAATAGGTATGCTCATTGAAAAACAACGCCTTTCGCTTCCAGTGCCGCAGACAACTTGGCGTACCGATTTAATACAGAAAGGCTTGCAAGAGGTGGCGGTAAACGGGTCGATTGCTATGCTGGCGGCACAATTAAGCGAGTTTCACGGCGACCCTATGGATAGATTGATTGTGGCTACGGCGCTAACAAACAACATGACTCTGTGCAGTGCGGATACTAAAATTTTAGACTGGGCACCACGACAAGGATTAGCCATACTTAATCCTGCCGACTAACACCAGACAAAAACTAAGCCTTCCCATCTAGCATCAACCTATCCAATTCAGCCGGAATTTCTGGACGACCTTTCGCATTCACGCCGGTGCCGGTAATTTTCGCTTGTAACACCAATTTATCGTCAGACGAACGATAAATATGCTGAAGAAACGCAAACTTCAACCGCGATTCACGCACACATTCCACCGTAATATAAAAGTCGTCCTGTGGGCGCAACGAGGTTTTGTAATCCAGCTCGGCACGCATCACCACCAAATTAATGCCTTGCGCGGTAATTTCAGCGAAATTGACGTTATTGGCCAATAAAAATTCGTGGCGCGCGTGTTCCAGATAGTTTTGATACACACTGTTATTCACCACACCTTGGATGTCGCATTCGTAATCTCGCACCCGCATGGTCAAAATAAACATTACATTGCTCCCGCTAAGGTTTTACGCAGCCACGCACCGATGGCATCCACTTCATCGGCACACACTTGATGTTGCATAGCATAATCATGCCATTCGATTTGATAACCTTTGGCCGTTAAATCATCCCGTGCTTTCGCACCCAAAGCATAAGGCACCACGGTATCTTGCTGACCATGCGCGACAAAAATCGGCATCTCGCGATGTAAATAAAATTGCTCCACCAATGGACACCAAGTTGATAATGCCACAATGCCGCCAAGTGCATGGTCATAACTTAAACCGGCGTGATAAGCAATTAAACCGCCCTGCGAAAAACCGGCTAATACAATCTGATGACTGTCGATGCCCGCGTCAATTTGTTGTTGGATAAGTTTGTACACCTGATGGCACGACACTCGAATGCCGGCTGAATCGATATCGTTAAAAAAATCCATCGAACGAATATCAAACCACGAACGCATGTGCATGCCGCCGTTAATGGTCACCGGTTGAATCGGCGCGTGCGGAAATATAAAACGGATCGCATGCCCTTTCGGCAAACTTGGTTTCGGATAATAAGTGCAATCTAGGCATGAAAAGCCAGTTGAGCTAAACTCACTGACTTTTCCCGACCAAGAGATAAGCACAATGAAATATAG
>JAVETW010000035.1:0-25683 GCA_034005865.1 Thiomicrospira sp.
TATAAATATCAATTAAACCAGACACTAAGCCTCTCCAGTTAGGTCAACAGGCCTCGCTTTGCGACAGCGCGCCGACTCATTTTGCCGAACGGCAACTTCCTATTGTAATACGACTTTAGCGCAAAAAGCAGGTTTTTGCTAACCGCGCGTGCGGCGCTAATCAAAGGCGCTGATTAGCCGCTGGTTTAAAGTATGAGCTGACCGCCATCGTGAGCTTAGTTGGTTCCCAGTTGTTGTATCACGTAGTCAACGTAGCGTTGGGCCATATTGATATTGAGGCCTTCGTAAGCGCCTTTAAAGCCGCCGAAGGCGGAGACTTCGAAACAGACTGGGCCGTCTTCAGTTTGCGCCATATCGACGGTGGTGTAGTCAAGCTCGAATAGGGCTTGTGCTTGCTGGGCTATTGCAAGTGTCGCGTCGTCGGGGTCGCCGGGGGCGTATTTTCCGCCATTCGCGGTGCTGGTGTTCCAACTGGTTTGCGGGCTGAGGCGGGCGTAGCTGCCTTGGTATTCGCCGCCTAAAAACATCACGCCTAAATCTTGACCGGGCAGGTCGAGTTTTTTCTGCACATAATAAAAACCGTATTGACGATGAAATTGGTCGAGTTGTTGACGCAGTTTTTTGCTTGGTTGGCGTGCGTCGAGATATTCCATGCCTTTGGCTTTAGTGGAGTAGAGGGGTTTGAGTATGGCTTGGCCGTAGTCGATAACGGCTTCAAACGCGGCTTGGTGGTTTTCGGTTATTAGGGTGGGGGGCATAGGGATGCCTGCTTGTTTGAGTGTGAGGGTGCAGGCGAGGCGGTCAACGAGGCGCATAATGGCATCGGGCGTGGAGAATATGCGCGTTTTAGCAGGGCTGATTAGGCGCAATAGCGCGAGGCGGTCGAGCATAAGCGGTTGGTATTGTTCGGATACTTTTTTGATGATCAGCGCATCATAGTCGGCTAGGTTGCGTTGTTGGTAGTGGAGGCTGCCGCGCGCGAGGTCGGCCACCACTTGGGTAAGGTCGATAATGTCGCGTTGGCCGGTGCGCGCGTATACGGCGTCGGCTAATAGTTCGGTGGACCATTTTCCGCTTAGGCCTATGACGCCAATACGTAGTTTAGTCATGGAATAGGGCTCGTGGAATGTGGAATTGGTTTAGGTCTGGGGCTTCGCGTAGGAGTTGTTCGAGTAAATAGCGTCCACGAAAGTGCATCGCTTTGGCGTGGGTTGCGTCTAAAACAAAGCGGGTTGAGGTCAAAAACGAGCGTGCTAGGCCGAGTGCCATGCGTGCGCTGTAGTCAGCGTCGCCGATTTGGTCAGCGTAGTCGGCGCCAAATTGGTAAATACGCTCCATACACAGGGCGATGCGTTTGCGGATTTCGGGATCAAAGTTCATCACGCGATAGTGGGAGACCATCAGGACCGATAGGTCTTGTACATAGTCGGCGTATTCGGAACGATGTAAATCGACAAAGCTGATGCTGTCTTGTTCGGCGTGATACAGGATGTTGTCGAGGTTAAAGTCGCCGTGAATATAGACTGCAGGCGGAACATATAGTCGGGCTTCAAGGTGCGAGGCTTGGTTTATCAGGCTTTCGAGACTGGCTTGTTGGATGTCGCCGATGCGGCTGCTGCCAAAGTCGAATTCGGGATGAACTTGGTAGATGTCGTCAAGGCGGTTTTTGAGTTGGCGCATATAGTGCGCGCTGCGAGCGGCGTCGATTTCGCTGTGTTGCCAAAGTTGGTTGAGGAGTTTGAATAGGCGTGCAAATGCGGCGTTGAGGGGCGCGTCTGTCGGCGCTGTTAGCAGGGTGTCGAGCGTTTTTCCCGGCAGGTACTCATACAGCATGGAGGCTTGGTTGCCATTGAGGTGGTAGGCGTAGAGGCGTGGGGCAATGCCGGGGAATTTTTGTTGCCAAGTTTCGAGCTTGTGTTTTTCTTCGTTAATTTTGCGCTTATCGCCTTGTTTGATAACGGCGACAATTTGATTGTTGTCGTCGGCGCCGGGGCGTAGGCCGGATATGGTGCAGCCGGATTTGGTTTCGCCGAGGGGGTGAATGGTGAGATTGTCGGGATTTAAATCGAGTGCGTTAATGGTGGCTTCTAACGAGCGATAGCGTTGAATTTCAATCGGTTGACCTAGTTTGGCGGAGATAATGGCTTCGCCGGTATGAAGCAGGGCGTCGCTGATTCGAGCAAGGTCTTGTACGATAAAGTTGGCTTTTAGGGCGAGGCGACTGTCGCCGGAGCGCGCTAAATAGCGGCTGATTTTTAGAAATAAGCGTTCGGCGTAACGGTCGAGGGTGAGTTTATGTCGGCAAAGTTCGAGTGCTAAATCTAAATCGACACTTTGTAGCGCGGGTAAGATGTTTTCGATGGCGAGCAAAAGGAGGTTGAGGCTGTCGAATAAGGGTTTTTTTTGGACACGCTTGAGTGATTTGAGCGCGCGTAGGTGGTATACGGTATCGTCTAGCCCGACCGACAGTTGGCGAAGTTGGTAGCTGAGGTGGGTGTAGCTGTAGAGGTCGTTAAACGATGCGCCCGCTTCGTGTTCGTTGCGTTGTTGGTTTAGGCGTGAGAGCAGTTGAATATGGTGGTTGTCGATATAGTCGCGGCGTTTTAGGCTGGCGCTGGCGTAAGCAATATCGCCGGTATGGACAAAACTGTCTACCAGTTGTAGTTGCTTGCGTAATTCCAAGAGTAGAAATTGCAGCGCATCTAGCAGGCCTGGTGCAAGGGTCATGCTTTGCTCTTTTTCTTTGGTTTTTTGCTTTGGGCGCTGGCGATATGTAGTGTCGGTTCGCGTTCGTCGTTAAGGCTTAGGTCGGCATTCCAAGCTAGCGTTAGGCGAATTTCTTGATGACTTTTGGCTTGTTTGGCTTTGATTTTCAGCCGTGCCAGGCCTTGTGGCGTGAGCAGGACATCGTCGTCTTCATTGGCGAGGTGGATTTCGCCTTTGTCAAATCCATCCATCAGCGTGCGCAGGTAGTGCAAAATCGCTTCTTTGTCTTGCAGTGATTCGTGTTCGAAGGTGTGGGTGTTTTTTGCCATGATGCGATCCGTTTTGCGTTAAAAAAGCCACGGGCTGTCGGCTAGAGGTCCGCCCACTAGTGGCGGGTGTTACGCCCAAAAATGCGCTTATTTTACGCGCTGAGTATGACTGTAATATGACAAATGCGCGGGTGCGATGGTTTGACAGGGGGCGATTTTATGCGATAATCCACGTTTTGCGCCGATTTGAGAATCAGCTTGCGGGCGCGTTAATAAGTACGGCTAAAGCGAGGAAATCTCCCGCCTGTTCCCGTACCTTCATCTGTTTTTTTTAGAAGAGGGGTCTGCCATGACTACAACTGTATTTACATCCGAGTCTGTTTCCGAAGGTCATCCCGATAAAATCGCCGATCAAATTTCCGATGCGATGCTGGATGCGATTATGCAACAAGATCCGCGTGCGCGCGTCGCCTGTGAAACCTTTGTCAAAACCGGCATGGTATTGATTGGCGGTGAAATCACGACTTCGGCCTGGGTGGATCAAGAAGAATTAGTGCGTAAAGTGGTGAAGGATATTGGCTACGATAGCGCTGAATTGGGCTTTGATGGTGATACCTGTGCGGTATTGACCGCGATTGGGAAGCAGTCGCCTGAAATTGCGATGGGTGTGGACGAGTTCGACGACCATGAGCAGGGCGCGGGTGATCAGGGCTTGATGTTTGGTTATGCGTCGAATGAAACGGAGGTGTTGATGCCTGCGCCGATTTATTACGCGCACCGTTTAATGGAGCGCCAAGCGCAGGTGCGTAAATCCGGTGAACTGGCTTGGTTACGTCCGGATGCGAAAAGCCAAGTGACCTTGCGTTATGAAAACGGTAAGCCGGTGGCGATTGATGCGGTGGTGTTATCCACGCAGCACGCGCCGGATGTCGATAACGCAACCTTACGTGAAGCGGTGATGGAAACCATTATTAAGCCAACGTTGCCCGCCGAATGGTTACACCAAGGTACCCAGTATCACATCAATCCAACCGGACGTTTTGTTATCGGCGGACCGGTGGGCGATGCCGGACTGACTGGGCGTAAAATTATTGTCGATACCTACGGCGGCATGGCGCGTCACGGCGGCGGCGCTTTTTCGGGTAAAGACCCGTCTAAAGTCGATCGTTCGGCGGCCTATGCCGGACGTTATGTGGCAAAAAACATTGTTGCAGCTGGCCTGGCGGATAAGTGTGAAATCCAAGTGTCGTATGCGATTGGTGTGGCCGAACCGACCTCGATTAGTTTGGATACCTTTGGTACGGAAAAAGTCAGCTTGAACTTGATTGAGCAGTTGGTGCGCGAACATTTTGATTTGCGTCCGAAAGGGCTGATTGCGATGTTGGATTTATACCGTCCGATTTATCAAAAAACCGCCGCTTACGGGCATTTTGGCCGTGAGTTGGCGGAGTTCACTTGGGAAAAAACCGATAAGGCCGATGCACTGCGTCAAGCCGCCGGTTTGGTCTAAATTCCCTTTAATACCCCATGCGCAAGGCCTTCGCTTGCGCATGGGGCGGTTCAGATTTTATCTTTTTCATACTATGTCACTTTTTTATTATAGGGAGCGTGCGGTATGGTCAGTTTAACGACGCCTGTGTGTGATTTTGGTCAAGATGCGTTGGATTTTGCCTTACCCGGGGTTGACGGGCAAGTTTGGACGTTGGACAAAGCACGTGGCGATAAGGGGTTATTGGTGATGTTTATTTGCAATCATTGCCCGTATGTCAAAGCGATTCAAGCGCGTTTGGTGCGCGATTGTGCTGAGCTTAAAACACTGGGCATTAACAGTATTGCGATTATGTCGAACGACCCGAACGAATATGCGGAAGACAGTTTTGACAATATGAAAGCGGTCGCGGAAAAGTGGCAATTTCCGTTTCCGTATGTGTTGGATGAAACGCAACAGGTGGCGAAGGCGTATGGCGCGGTATGTACGCCGGACTTTTTCGGTTATAACGCCGATTTGAAGCTGCAATATCGCGGGCGTTTAGATGCCTCACGTAAAGAAGCGGCACCGGAAGAGGTGCGCCGTGACCTGTTTGAAGCCATGAAACAAGTCGCCCAAACCGGCGAAGGGCCATTAGAACAAATCCCAAGTATGGGTTGTTCGATTAAGTGGAAAGCGTAGTTTTCACCACAGAGACGCGAAGGCACAAAGAATGGTTAAAATAAAGAGACTTAAACGTTGAGAATCTTCGTGTTCTTCGTGGTTCAAAACAACCGATTTGCTCAACAAATCTGGCCACTCAGGGGGCAATAATAAATTCTTTCACAGCCTCTCCTCAGTGGGAATGAGAAAAAGCCCTCTCCCTCAGGGAGAGGGTTGGGAGAGGGTGAAGTGTCAACCTAACGCTGGTTATTCTCCCTCCCCCTAGCCCCCTCCCGCTGGGCGGGGGAACGAGAAACAAATGTGTGCATACGGTGGCTCGCTGGGCGGGGGAATAATACAGCACAATAATGAATTCTTTCGTCGCGCTAGACAGTAGGGGTGTTAAAAAGCTTTAAGTTTATATCTCTTTAACGCTCGGTGTCTTCGTGTCTCTGTGGTTAAAAAACTAAGGCATCCAAGCCTTGAGTTGGTCTAGGCTGGCTTGCAATTCAGCTTCAGAATTAGCCACCACATTAATATGCCCGAGCTTACGTCCCGCTCTTTCGGCTTTGTCGTACAGGTGTAAAAACGCATTTGGCATTTTTAATACCGCCTGAATGTCACCGTGCTGGCCGATGATATTCACCATTGCGGCGAACGGCTGACGCGGTGCGGTCGCCCCAAGCGGCAAGCCGGTGATGGCGCGAATATGGTTTTCAAATTGCGAGGTTTGCGCACCTTCCATTGTCCAGTGGCCGGAATTATGCACCCGCGGCGCCATTTCATTCGCTACCAGGCCTGCTTCGGTTTCAAACAGTTCTAACGTCAACACGCCGACATGATTCATTTTATCCAACAACTTTTGCATATAAAGTTCGGCTTGCTGCTGAATCGCGGTGCTGATCTGTTGTGCCGGTGCAATCGTTAAACGCAAAATGCCTTGGTGATGTTGGTTTTCGACTAATGGATAATACACGTGTTGGTTATTGGCATTACGCACCGCGATAATCGACAACTCGCGTTTAAACGTCACAAATCCTTCCAAAATCGCTTCACGTTCACCGATGGATAACCAGGCCTGCTGAATTTGATCGGCGGATTTAAGCACAAATTGGCCTTTGCCGTCGTAGCCTTCGGTGGTGGTTTTGAGCACCGCCGGTAGGCCGATTTGCGCGACGGCTTGTTCAAGCTGGGCTAGGTTTTCAACGAGGGCGTAAGGTGCGCAAGGAATGCCGAGTTCGCTAAACAGATTTTTTTCGCGCAAGCGATGTTGTGAGTAATACAGTGAGGTCGCGCTTGGGTAAACCGGCGTGGTTTGGCTGATGTTTTTAACCAGTTCAACTGAGGTGTTTTCGCTTTCATAGGTGATGACATCGGCGAATTCAACTAAGTCTTCGAGATTGCGCGTATCGTCGCTATCGGTGTGCATATGGCCGAGCATCGCCGCCGGTTCATCGTGGCTAAGGCCAAAAAAACCAAATTTGTGACCCAGCGGATAGCCCGCCATCGCCAGCATACGCCCTAATTGTCCGGCGCCTAAAACGCCTACTCGACGGCTAAAAGGTGTCATTGCACACTCCCGAAGCAAAATTAAAGCGTGTATTTTACTCTGAATTGCCGCCAAAAGGCGGCCTAGATGAAGGGGGTTATTCGGCTAATCGCGGATCGGGATTGGCCAGCACGTCATCGGTTTGCGCTTGGCGCCAAGCGCGTACCGCTTCGCGCACCGCCGGAATCTGTGCGCCAACGATTTGCGCGGCTAAAATGCCGGAGTTTTTGGCACCGGCTTCACCAATGGCTAAGGTGCCGACCGGAATGCCGCCGGGCATTTGCACGATGGATAGTAGCGAGTCTTGTCCGCTGAGGGCTTTGGATTTAATCGGCACACCCAATACCGGAACGAGGGTTTTGGCCGCGACCATGCCCGGCAAGTGTGCCGCGCCGCCTGCGCCGGCGATAATCACTTGCAAACCGCGCGCTTCGGCTTGTTCGGCGTATTGGAACATCAAATCGGGTGTGCGGTGCGCGGAGACGACCTTCACTTCGTGTGGCACACCAAATAAGCTCAACATGTCTACGGCATGTTGCATAGTCGGCCAATCGGTTTTTGACCCCATAATCACGCCGACTAACGGCTGAGCAGATGCTGACATAACTTGCCTCGCTGATTTAAAAAAACCGCAAATTATACCGCGTAGAATAAATCTGTCAAACTTTACGCTTGGCATCAGGCGAGTGCTTGATTCGCTGCGCGTGCAAAGGTCGGTATTCACTTTGCTATAATGCGGGCGGTGTCTTTTGTCGCCCGCATTAAATTTTGCCATTTTACTTTACAATCTGGATTGTCTATTTTTATGAGCTTTCTTCAATTATTAACGGCGGCTATGCCGGTTTTGGCTGTGTTGTTATTCCTGGTTATCTTGCGTATGCCAGCGAGTCGGGCGATGACGCTGAGTTTGGCCTTGGTTGCGCTGTTAGCTTGGGCGGTTTGGCAGGTACCTGTGCTCCAAATCAGTGCGTCGATTTTAGAAGGCTGGGTGATTGCTGCGTCGATTTTAATTATTGTGTTTGGCGCGATTGTTTTGCTTAATACCTTAAAAGTCAGCGGAGCGGTAGATGTTATTCGGCAGGGTTTTACCCAAATTTCGCCGGATAGACGCGTGCAAACCGTGATCGTTGGCTGGTTATTTGTCGCTTTTTTAGAGGGGGCAAGCGGCTTTGGTACACCGGCGGCGATTGTCGCGCCTTTATTATTAGCCTTAGGCTTTCCGGCGATGGCGGCGGTGGTGTTAGCCTTAATCGCCGACAGTGCGGCGGTGTCCTATGGCGCAGTCGGTACGCCGGTGATCGTCGGCATTGGTCAAGGCTTGGCGCAAGCTGAGTATGATGAGGTGATGCAAATTGCGATTACCGCCAGCACGATTGATGTGCTGGTAGCGAGTTTTTTACCGCTGATTATGGTGCTGATTCTGACCCGATTCTTTGGCGAAAATAAAAGTTGGCGTGAAGGCTTGGGGGCGTGGAAATTTGCGTTATTGGGCGGTTTTTCATTTACGATTCCGGCGCTGCTGGTCGCCTCGACACTTGGCCCGGAATTTCCCGCGATATTGGGTGGTTTAATCGGCTTGATGGTGACGGTGGCCGCGGCGAAAAAAGGGTTTTTAACGCCAAAACAAGTGTGGTTGTTTAAAAGTGATCATTCGCAATTTTCTGCCCAAGCCTTAAATGAGCAAGCCCCCGGCCTGCTAAAAATTGAAGGCTGTGAAAAATCGCCCGCTTTATCCTGTTTAGCGGTAGAGCCGCGTCAGCATTATCAACTTTCGCTTTTGCAGGCCTGGTCACCGTATATTTTAGTTGCGTTGATATTGGTTTTAAGCCGGTTAAATTTTTTACCGTTTAAAAGCTGGTTGAACAGCGTTAGTGTGGAGTTTAATGCGATTTTAGCGACGGAAATTTCCGCTAAATTGGTGCCGCTGTATCTGCCGGGAAGTTTGTTTATTTTGGTGGCGCTGATAACGCTTTGGCTGCATAAAGTGCCGATTAAGCAGGCTAACCAAGCGTGGTGGCAGTCGATCAAGGTGATGTGGCCGACGGTGATTGCCCTAGCCGCTTCTGTACCAATGGTGCGTATTTTTCTAAACTCCGGTGTGAATGAAGCGGAGTTACTCAGTATGCCGATGGAGTTGGCGAGTTTAGCGGCGGCGACCTTCTCCGCACAATGGCCGCTGGTTGCGCCGTTTGTCGGCGCGTTGGGGAGCTTTGTTGCTGGGTCGGCGACCTTTTCTAATATGATGTTTGCCCAGTTTCAATACACGACTGCGGAAGTGGTTGGGTTACCGACGCCGTGGATTTTGGCGATGCAAATGCTGGGCGCGAATGCCGGTAATATGATTTGTGTGGTCAACGTGGTAGCGGCGGCTTCAGTGGTGAATTTGGTTGGGAAAGAAGGGCAGATTATTCGCTATACCTTGATGCCGATGCTGTTTTATGTGATGAGTGTCGGCGTACTGGTTTGGGTTGCGACCTTGTTTTTATAAATCAAGTGTTTAGGTTGATTTAGTGTTATTGAATTTATTGTGTGCGAATTGTTTAAATTAGTTGATTTGACCTGCGAAATACAGCTTATCTAATATAGATAAAACTTATTGGTAAAAGCTGACGGTTTATTTCACAATAAGCTAATTCGTAACCCGGTTCATTTTGGGAGGATAAAATGGACTTAAATCGCATAAATAACACGGCCAATCTGTCACGCAATAATTCCATGAGTTTAATGGTATTCAAAATGGCGCCGTTGGCCTCACACGATGAAGGCCATCAGCCGTTTTTCGCGATTAATATTTTTAAAGTGCGCGAGGTGCTTAACGCGCAAGAATATGCGCTCAAGACGATGCCCAGCGGCGATAACTATATGCTCGGCATGATTGATGTACGCGGTGAGCATGTGCCGGTATATAACTTGGCGCGTTGGTTGGGTTATGCAGAGGTGAACTGTGAGCGTTCGGTCTATATTTCGTCGGAAATGAACGGGCGTACGGTCGCGTTTCATGTTTCGCATATTTTCGGCGTAGAGGAAAAAAACTGGGAGCATATTATCCCGGCGAAAAAGAATGACGAAAAAATTGTCAGCCAGACACGCATCGGCGACGATTTATGTTTGATTATCGATGCTGAGCGGATGCTGAATGAGATTTTAGGGACAGATTTTGCCAAGGAAGCTGAAGTATCACCGTTGAAACTCAATCCGGCACATCAGCATAAATGGATTTTATATGCCGACGATCAACGTTCGATTCGTGAATATATGAGCGCGGTTCTGACCAATCTTGGCGTGAAATCGAAAGGCTTTGTTGACGGTCAGGGTTTGCTCGAAGCGGTAAAAACTATGCCGAAAGAAGATATCGGCGTGGTGATAACCGATTTGGAAATGCCGAATGTGTCGGGGCATACAGTGATTCGCATGATCAAAGAAAACCCCAAATACCGCTCCATTCCCGTGGTGATTCACACCTCAATGACCGTTGGCGATTCGCAACGCCAAGCACAGGAACTCGGCGCGAATCATTTTATTGGTAAAATCGACACGGATACGATGGTATCGATTGTCAATCGCTACATGGCGTAGGGTTTTTGATTTTGAACCACGAAGGTCACGAAGAACACGAAGCTTTAAAAATTCACCACAGAGACACGAAGGCGCGAAGGTTTTTTGGGTGTGAGCGTGTTGATTAGCAGGCCTGCTAATTGAGATAAACCAGCGCGCTATTTACGTTTTTGCTTGGTTTATCTCGTCTTTGATTATTTTTCTGACTAAACTTTCTAGTGCTTCAAATGATAGACCGCCCATATTAATGTACTGTTTCAGTACACGATTTATTTCGGTTTGATAGCCGGTTCCCATTTCGGAGGCCTTGGCTTTAAATTCAGCGACTACATCGTTATCCAGATACAGTGTAATACGCGTTTTTTGACTCTCTTCTCTCAGTTTGTTTAAATGGGGTACTTCTGTAGCGCGTTTTGCGCGGCTAAAATCATATTCCGCTTTCATATTGCGTTTTCTCCTTCGTTGTGGCTTTTCGTGCTGAGATAATCCTAATCACTTCATCCTGGCGATAAGCGTACACCACTAATAAAATTCGGCTTTTTTCGCTTTTACCTAACAATAAAAAGCGCGTTTCATAAATAGATTCGTCGTCCTCCATAACCCAAGCAAATGGGTCATACAATGCAGTCTTGGCTTCCTCAAAAGATACACCATGCTTACGGATGTTTGTTTGCCCTTTTTCTAGATCGAATTCTATTTTCATTTGCTAATAATACATATTAAATACATACACCTCAAGGGTGCGGTATTAAATTAGCAGGCCTGCTAGTTCGGGGGAGTGATTGAAAACGGGTTTTTTGAACCACGAAGGTCACAAAGAACACGAAGCTTTAAACATTCATCACAGGGGCACGAAGGCAGGAGGGTTATCAAAGTCTCCTTGATGGGGTGAGCGCTGATTTCGCCAAGCCTGACATCAGCGCACAACTTACGCTGCGCGCTTTGTGTATGTCTGCCAAATGCTGAGTTGGTCGAATAGGGGCGTGTGATGTTCGTTTAGTTGCAGCTTACAAAGTCTAGGCTGCCGCTGCTTTGCCGACATAGGATTTGATTAAACCCAGATACTCTGCTGTGTTGCCAAGATACCGCGCTCCATTCGGTGGGGGTTTTGTTTAGATAAAGGGTGCTGTTGGCATGGCCACCGTTGATGATATTTTGATAAATATCGCCGCCAATATACACTTTGTTTTCGCCGTTCCCCAGTTGGATTCCGCTGCCATTCACCGCGCCTTCTACGCGTATCCAGTTGGCGCCATTGCCAAGTTGTATGCTGGTATTAAGCGCGCCGCGAATTTCGATACGGTTATTGCCGTTACCAAAGTTGATGCCCGCACCGTTGGCATCGCCCTCAATGAGTAATACTTTGTCTTGGTTGCCGGCGGTAATCGAGGCGTTGGCGTTGCCGCCGATGCTTAGGACATCGGTACCGTTGAGCAGGTTGATGTCTTTGTTTAGGTCATCTTCTATGCGTATCCGGTTATCTTGGTTGGTTGTGGTAATTGAATGATTGTTGTTGTAGTCGCCAGCGTGAGTGGTGTCGTAGTTTCCGAATAGTCCGGCGTCAAGGCGTGTGCTCGGGTCGCTGCCTGTGCTGCCTCCTGGTGGTGGCGGGGTGTGGCCTAGTGCTGTGCATATGAAATTACATTGTTCCGATGTTAGTCCTTTAGACATACAGTCAGCATGACATGCATCGAAGTCATTGTGGTTCTTTTCATCTAGTTTAATTGCACCAGCCTCGACCTTAATATCAAAAGAAGATAGCCAGATTAGAGTGTCATCGACATCATGGGCTTGGTAAAAGTATTCAGGCGCAGTAGTCGTAGGCATTAGGTCTTTTGAGCGGCAATTTAACTGTTCTTTGTCGCTGAGTGTCGCCGGACAAGCGGGTGTTATAGGTGGTGTTGTGTTTGAATAATCTCCCCAAGCCTCGGCACTGTTTTTGCCAAATGACGCAACAATTACTGGTACGTTTTTAGCAAGATAATTTTCACATGTTGTTCCAGACAGTTTTTCGCAAACACTCAAACGACCTGATTCTGCTTTATTTATATCGTCTTTTGAAGCACCTGGTCTTTGGAAATAAACACTTGAAGAAGTACTTGGTGGCGTGAGTGTATTATCAATTTGATAGTAAAATCGAGCATTGTAAGCATTGTAGGCGTGGGTGTTTAAGTCTATGTGAGGTAAAAAGCCTTGGGGTTCAGCGCATTCATTAGGGGGGGTGGTTTTACGATTTTCTTCACCGTTACCATCGGTATCCGGGCAGGGGAGATAGCCTTTTTGAGCAACGTGGCTTAATAGCGCGGTTTTGATGTCTTTGAGGCGTTGTTGGTCGTCTTTGTATTTGGCGCTGTCGATAATGCCGCCCATGCCGAGAAGCAGGCCGCTGGTAATGAGGCCGATAATTAAAACCACCATGGCGATTTCAATGAGGGTAAAGCCTTGTTGTGTGCGTGTTTTCATTCGTCTTCTCGCTTGCATTAGGGTGGAGTGGGACAGGTTTTAAATTCAGAACGTTTGATGTCCAATGTAATGGTGGGTGTGCCTAAATTTTGGTTTTCAGGTGAGGTTAAGCGCGCTACGATCTCGTCACTCACGTTGTGACAAATGTTGTAAGCATCTTCTGCTTCGGGTTGTGCGCTGCAATCAATCGGAGTGGGTAGCGATAGCGGATTGAGTAAGACTTCATAAGTAACCGCTTTCGCTACTTTGATTTGGTCGCTGAGCACGGAAAAATCTTCGTTTTTGAATAGCGCTTCAGTGGGTAACGCGATGACATCCGTCAGGCTAGAGTCGCATAGAGAGTTGGCATTGTTGCCAAAGGCGATGAGGCGGTTTTTAATCAGTCGAAGATTTTCATTCATTTGTTTTATGTTGTCGATATTCGCTTGGTGCTTCTGGCTTTGGCCGGATTGGTTAAGTGTGGAATAGAGAAACAGCGAGCCGAATCCGGCCAGCAGCGCGATCATAATAAACAAGATGTAACCGGATTGCTGCGGTGCGTTCATAGTGTTTTTTGTGGTTTTTTGAGTGGAAATAAATAATACGCTTGTTATTAATAACTTGCAATAGCGTGATGGGCGCTGTTGCTTAGGGATTGCGTAGCAGGGCTTTGAGTTGGCTGGTGGTTATCCAGCGCAGTTGATCATCGTGCTGGTCAGTGTATCCGGCGCTGAAATAGCGGTCGTTGTCGCAGTTTTGTTGTTCGCTTGGCTGGGCGTTGGCGCAGTCTTGCCAAGTGGCTTGGCCGTTTTGTCCGTAGCTTAGTATCACGACGGGGAGGTGGTTGGCGAGGTATTCACTGCGTGGGCTGGTGCTTTGACATTGGTGGTGTGGGTTTCGGCAGATGCGTAGGTTGCCTTTGAGGGCGCCGGAGGTACCTAGCGGCGGGGTGAGTAGGTCGAAATATGGCGGGGCATCGCGGGTTTCGTCTTCGGCTATGCAGATATTGGGGCAGGCGGCGTTGCATTGGCTGAGCAGACAGTAGCGTTGTTGGGTGGCTTGGCATTGTTGCCAAGTGTTGGTGATGCTGCCCTGGTGGGCAAATAGGCTGGCGGCGCTACAGGCTTGGCGCAGGCTGGTTTTGTTGGCGTTGCTGTTAATGGCGTAGAGAAAGGGTTGGTCGTAGCCGTCTTGGTGGGGTAGGTTGCCGAGGGTGAGATAGGGGAGGCGACCTTGGTGGGCTTGGCAGCTGCCGTTGGCTTTGCGGTTTTCTTCGCCATTGCCGTTGGTGTCGGGGCAGGGCAGGTATTGGTGGCGGGCAAAAAAGGCGAGTAGGCCGTGTTGAATTTGGTCGAGGCGGTATTCGCTGGTGCGGTAGGCGCGCTGTTGGTAGTCGCCGAGAAGGTGGGCGCTGACCATTTGACTGAGCAGGGCGAGTAGGACGAGGGCGAGCAGTATCTCGATAAAGGTGAAGCCTTGTTGGGCGCGGGGGGTTAGGAGCATAGTCGTTGTCGCCAGTTGTTGCCGGTGGGGTTGTCAGGTTGGTCGAGTTGTTGTTGGCAGTGGGCTAGGTTGGCGTGCTGTCGGTTGTTGCAGGCGTTAAACCAGTGCGGTTGTTGCGTGGGTAGGGCGCATAGGCGCTGGCGTTGTTTGTTGAGTTGGCGTTTGAGAATTTGTTGCCATTCGGCGTGACTGAGAGTGAGGCTGAGTTGCTGGTTGGCGCTGAAGTGGTTGTGGTGTTGGTGGAAGGTGTTGGGGTTAAGTGGGGTGTGATCGGGTTGGAGAATAAGGATGGCGATAAGGTTGGTTTGTTGGTCGAGGCTAAGGTGGCCGTGGCCGGGTTGTTCGGGGTTGAGTGGGGCGTAACGTTTGGTAAGGGGGTTGTGGTAGTCGGCGTTTTGGATGACGTAGCGACTGTCTACAGCGTACCAGATGGGGTAGGGGTGTTGGTGGAGATTGAAATGGCGGGTGGCGATGCGTTGCGGGAGTTGGCCGATTACGTAGTCGCTTCCTTGGCCACAAGGGGTGTTTGATTCGCCGTCAAAATCCGTGTCGGGGCAAGGGAGGTAGCCCGGGCCGGGTATGCGGTCGCCGGGGAGAAATTGGCCGTTGGAGTTGGTGGCGTAGAGTTCGGGGGTGAGCTGGCTGTGGAGCAGGAGGTTGTGTTTGGCTTGGCTGAGTTGGTGCTGGTGCTGTTGCAGGCGTTGGTATTGGTATTCGCTGGCGTTGCTGTGCGAGGCGGAGAGTAGTTTTATTGAGCCGATAAGCAGTAGGATAAGAATAAATAACAAGAGTATAAAGCCTTGTTGTTTGCGTTTTATATTCATGGAGTTATTCGCTTGCGTTATTTGTGTTTAGTATAAGTCTGTATTTGTTGTTAAGTTATTGACTTGTATCAATTTAGTGGGTTTTTTGGCGCAGTGGCGAGCGATGAGGTGTCGGCGTTTGGGGCGGGTTTTCGTTCTTGGTGTTCTGTTTGCGCTGGCGGTATACTAGCAGGCCTGGTTGGTGTGGGAGGTATTGGGTGTCAGGATTTATTCGGTTTTTAGGGGTGCATGGGAGTCCGTCGGCGCAGCGGCGGCCAACGTGTATTCAGGTGTCGGCGCGTACGTTGGTGGACGCGGGTTATGTGATGGGCTTGGGACAGGCGGCGGCGCAGGTGGATCATGTATTTTTGACGCACGCGCATTTGGATCATGTGTTGGATTTGGGTTTTTTGGTGGATAGTTTTTTTGAGCAGCGCACGCAGCCTTTGCGGGTATATGGTTTGCCTTCGGTATTGGCGGCGATTAAGGCGCATTTGTTTAATGATGTGATTTGGCCGGATTTTTCGCGGATTGCGTTGCTTGGGCAGGCGCAGGCGGCGTTGGTGTTTGTGCCGTTGCGCTTGCATGAGGCGGTGGCGGTGGAGCCAGGCCTGCTGATTACGCCGGTTGAGGCGAATCATAGTGTGGAGGCGTGCGGTTATGTAATTGAGCGCGCGGGCGTGAGTTGTTTGTTTAGCGGCGATACGTATTGTAATTCGGCGTTGTGGGCGCGTGTGAATCGCGATAAGGGGATTAGGAGTGTGGTGGTGGATGTGTCGTTTCCGAATCGATTGGCTGATTTGGCGCAGGCGAGCCGTCATTTAACCCCGTCGTTGTTGGCGCAGGGGTTGAGTGAGTTGCGTCGTGATGATGTGGCGGTGTATGTGTTTCATTTAAAGCCGTCGTTTCGTGAGGAGATTGTGGGGGAGTTGTTGGCGTTGGGTTTGCCTGCTAAGGCAGTGCTTGAGGATGGGGCGTGCTTGGCTTTGGCGGATGGGGCGTTGTGCGAGGTTGAGGCGTGTTTTGATCTGAGTTAGAGGACGTATTCAAGGCTTAATTTGTATAATGATTTGTGGTTAGTGCTGAGGTGGTCTGGGTTGATTGATAAGTCGTGCTCACTTTGTTAGTTCGATATTTTTTTTTATGTGGGGTATGGGTTCCTTTCGGCTGTTGATGTTGATGTCCATTCTTCTTTATTCTTGATTGCGTATCAGTCTGTCATGTCTTCTCGTCTTTTGCTTCAAAATGAATGGTCAACAGGCTTTAGCAGGCCTGCTGATTTTATGTGCGCCGCCTGCGTTGATTCAAATAGGGGTAAGGCTGAGGGCGATAACCGGATTGTGGTAGCCGTCGTAGGTTTTGTATTCGCGGTAGCCTTGGCTCATGTGGTAGCCGACGATGTAGCGGGTGTTTTGTAGTGTCCAGCTCAAGTTACCGCATTCGCCGGGAGTGAAGTGTTGGAGTTGTGGCGGTAGTGTGAGCAGGTCGCCGGGTTGGAAATGGGGGTGGGAGCAGGCGATGACGGTGCCATTGTGGTGTACGTAGAGGCTAAAAGAGCGTTGTTGGATGGCTTTGTTGAGGTATTGCGGTTCAGTGTCGTTGAGCATGGTTTGAAATTGCGGTTGGCTGTCGAATACTAGTGCGATGCCGCCGACGTTTTGGCTTAGGTTTTGCCAGTCTTTAACGGCGGCGTGATAAACGTAGGTGGGGCGTTGGTCGTAGAGTTTGCTGTCAGTGAAGGCGGATACACAGTAGGCTTGGGTGCTGTCGAGTTGCAGGCAGCGTTGCACTTCATCGTTTTGGCCTAGCGGTTGTCCGATAAGTTCGGTTTGTTTGGGGTCGGAAACGGCGAGAATCAGGCCTTTGCGGTCATACAAAATAATATTGGTGTAGACGGTATAGAGTTGATTGATGTATTTAAGTGTCTGCTGGAGTTGTTTTTGTTGTGTGTGGCTGAGTTTTTCGCCTCGGTCATGTTGGCTTAGGCATTGTCTGAAGTGGCTGTTTAGCGCCCACCAGCGGCAATCGTTGGCACGTTCGTAGAGGTTGCGATCCATGATTTCGATGGCAAGGCTGGCGCTAAAGCGTACTTTGTCTTGCACAGTGTTGACTAAGACCTGATGGATGTGGTGAATAAAATCATTAAAGATATCGGCGATGTCACGACTGATGCCTTGAAAGCTGTCGAGTATCGGTAGAAAGGCTTTGACATCTTTTTTGAGTGAGGTGATTTTTCCGTTGAGAATCACAATAAGGAGCAGGGTGCTGACTTTGAGGTTGGTTTCTTCCAGTTCTTTTAGGTAAATAGGGGAGTCGGCGTTGATAGTGATCGGCGGGAGGTCGGTTGCTTTTTCGGCAAAGGCGACGTGGTTATCGACTTGGATGAAGCTGTACCAAGGTTGGCCTTGAAAACCTTCGTAGCCTTTGGCACGGGCGTAGGTGTAAAGGCCGTTGTGTTGGCAGGTGGGCTGGGCGCTGAGTTTGGGGGCGGCAAGTTGTTTGCCTACGGGGTGGCGCTGGGGGCAGTCGGAGGCTAACACTTCGCCTTGTTGATCCAATAATAGAATTTGATAGGCGGCATCTAATGAGTTGAGCGTGTCGAAAATTAACGCCATTTCTTGGTCAAAACGAAAGCTCAGGCATAAAACGCCGAGTGGGCGGCGATGATTTTTTTCGATTAGGTCGATGCGTTTTGCATAAATGAGGCTTTTGTTGTTTTGCGGGAATATATCGCTATGGCGGTATAGCTCGATGAAGTCATCTTGGCTGTGTAGGGCTTGCTCAATGAGGGGGTCTTGGCTGTGTTGGCTGGGGTTGGACGGGTTGAGTTTGGCGGCAATTTGGCCGTCGGCACGAATCAGGGCAATATCTTCATATACGCTGTATTTGGCGACATATTCAGCGAGGCGTTGTTCGATAAACGTTTGTTGTTCGGCGCTGGGGTGCGGGGTGGCCATAAAGTTGACTAAATCGTCATCGGTGGCTAAAAAGCCGACATCGGCGGTGCGTTCAAACAGGTTGCGATTGAGCATATCGATGCAGGCTTGCGCTTTGAGGGTGAGTTCGCTATTGGCTTGGTTTCGGTAGCGTAGTACAAGTGCGTCTATCATATCGTTGCGCAGTTGCTGAAAGGCCTTTTGTGTGTCCACAATCGATTCTAGCAGCGAGGGTTCGATGTTTTCGCTGTTGATTTTGCCGACCATGGCGACGGTGGTCCACCAGAGGTCTTGTTGTTCTAGTTGTTGAATGTAGTGTTTTACCTTGGGTAGGTAGCGGGTGTAGGCGGTTGAATTTAGGCTCATAGTCAATCGTTTTTTCGTGTTATTTAAGGTTAATAAAACTTATTGGTCGTTTAAAAAATTGGCGTTTATATCGACGCACAGTACGTATTTACCTTGGGTTTGCGCATAGCAGAGCGCTTTCGATAGGGTGATATTTAAGTTGGCGTTGGGTAGGCCAATATAGGGGCTGGAGAGGTGGACTTGTTCGGGGTAGTCGATAGCGTTGCGAAAGTAGGCGCGTCTGGCCCATAGCGCGCCGTCGCTGCGACTGAGTGGCGCGTAGGTGAGCGAGGTGTCTTGTTTGGCGTGGCTGGCGATGAGGCTTTCGACAATTTGAATACCATCGCTGTTGAGTAGGTAGAGGCGTTCTACGGCAATGTGTTGTAGTAGTTGTGCGGTGGCGAGTTCAAAGTCAACGTGTTGCGAAATAGCGTGGGCGGCTTCGAGTACCATGTTTTTTAAACTGAGTTTTTTTTCGGTATGCAGACGCTGGCGTTCGCTTTGTGAGGAAAGGCTGCAGTGATGCAGACGTTGTAGCTCGTCGAGAAGCCAGGCTTGGTTGTGTTGGCCGTTGGCGCTGGGCTTGGCAAAATAGAAGCCTTGGGCGAGGTCGGCGTCGGAGTCGAGGGCGAGCAGGGCGTCGTCGCGGGTTTCGACCCCTTCAACAATAATAATCGCGCCAGTTTCGCGTACTAGGGCGATGCAACGCGCTAACCAGCGTTGGCGTCCGGCATCGTGACGCGCGTTTAACAGCATGGAGCGGTCGAGCTTGACAATGTGTGGTTTGAGCTCCCATAGGCGGTCGAAATTGGAGTGGCCTGTGCCGAAATCGTCTATGGCGATTAGAAAACCTGCTTGGCGGTAGTGTTCGACAAATTGTTTGAGTTGGTCGGCGTTGTGGGCGGCGTTTTCGAGTATTTCAAGTACGATGTTTTGTGGGCGCAGTTGCAGGCCTGCTAAACGACGACTAATCAGTTCGGCGCGTTGGTTTCGTGGGTGGATGGTTTCGGAGTTGAGGTTGACAAATAACCATTGATCAGGCTTACGGATAGGCATGAAGTGGCGCAGGTGGCTGCTTAGGCACAGGCGGTCGAATTGTTCTAGTCTGTTTTCGCTTTTGGCTTGGGCAAAGGCGTCGAGCGGGCTGCAGAATTCGCCGTTGGCGGCTTTGGCTCGCAGTAGGGCTTCGTAGCCGACAACACGGCGATGGGCTAGGCTGACAATCGGTTGATAGTGACTGGTTATTGGCATGAGTTTTAAATGAGAATAGAGTTAAAGAGTGGGTGTTTTAGCATGGAGTGTGAAAGTTGTAAAAATATTATACAAATCAATTTGTTATGGGTTTTTATTGCTTTTAGTTGGCTTGAAATGGATTTATTCGCCTGAGATTTGGTTTATTTTGGTGCAGACTGCATCAGATTGTAATTTTTTGGCGAGCGATTGGGTTAAAGGTGGGTGATATTTTGCAGGGTTGAATTGCTAAATAAGGCTTGGTTTGAGTTAATCTTTGAATCGATTTATTGTTCAGTCAGAACGATTGATAAGCCAATCGAAGGCAGCGCGTAGCCTGAAAAATCATCAGGGGTTATTCGAGGTGTCCAACTATCTATACAAAATCAGTGGCTTGATATTTAAAAACGTCGTGCTTTCGTGGTTCAAAAGTGAATGGTCAACTGGCCTAGGTCATTGGGCCTCGATTAGCCCGTGGTTAATTTTTGCGCAACGGAATGTCATTTCACGCTTAAGCGTGTTGCGCCGAATTTAACCCCGCGTTGGTCGAGGTGTTTCACTTTTTCTGTCATCGGTGTAGAAGCCGCACTTGTTTGCGGCTTGCTTGGGCTAGGCGAGCCCTTTTTCTTCTAGGTAGCGTTCAGCGTCGAGTGCGGCCATGCAGCCGGCGCCGGCGGAGGTGATGGCTTGTTTGTATACTTGGTCCATGACGTCGCCAGCGGCAAACACGCCCTCGATGCTGGTGGCGGTAGCGTTGCCTTGTAGGCCGCTTTGCACTTTTAGATAGCCATTTACCATTTCCAGTTGGTTGTTAAATAATGCGGTATTGGGTGTATGGCCGATGGCGATGAATACGCCGGAGAGTGTGATGTCTTGCGTTTGTGCGGTTTGTGTGTGTTTGATTCGCATACCGGTTACGCCGGTTTTGTCGCCTAATACTTCGTTGAGGGAGTGGTCGAATTTAATCGTTACTTTACCTTCTTCGACTTTTTTCATTAAATGGTCGATAAGGATTTTTTCGCAACTGAATTTGTCTCGACGATGCACAACGGTAACGTGCGCGGCGATGTTAGACAGGTAGAGCGCTTCTTCAACGGCGGTATTGCCCCCGCCAATTACGGCGACGTGTTGGTTGCGATAGAAAAAGCCGTCGCAAGTGGCGCAGGCTGATACCCCTTTGCCTTTAAAGGCTTCTTCGGAGGGGATGCCGAGATATTTGGCTGATGCGCCAGTGGCGATAATGAGGGCGTCGCAAGTGTAGGTGGCGTTATCGCCGATAAGTGTAAACGGACGTTTTTGCAGGTCTGCTTGTTGAATATGGTCGAAAATAATGTCGGTACCAAAGCGTTCGGCGTGTTTTTGCATTCGCACCATCAAATCCGGGCCGGTTAGGCCTTCTACGTCTCCCGGCCAGTTATCGACTTCGGTGGTGGTAGTGAGTTGGCCACCTTGTTGCATGCCGGTAATAAGTACCGGGTTAAGGTTGGCGCGCGCGGCGTAGACTGCCGCAGTGTAACCGGCAGGACCGGAGCCGAGAATGAGTAGCTTGCAATGTTTTTGTGACATCTTTATGATTCCTTTTGGCTGAATTATTAAGGCATAATTCGTGGGTTGTGTGCCGTGTTGCGCACGTGGTTCGTTTTTTGTCGGTTAGGGGGTGCGCTTGGCGCTCCCCGGTCTTGTTGTCCCTGTGTAGGTGGACGTTGTGTGCTAAAATTCTAGCAGTTTTTTTACCGGCTGATAACAGTTGGAGCGGGAATAACCCCGAAGCTTGCACTTTTTTTGTGCGAGTGTTGGTTTATCGGCGGATGCAAATGAGTCAATATGGCATTTAATATCTTTAGGTCAAAGCAAGCAGATTTTCATACGGATGGGGCAATGGATACGCCGCAGACGAAACAGGTTGCGACGGCAGCGAGGCGTTGGGATTGGTTGCCCAAGGATTTGTTGTTGTTGAGTTGTTTGGCGCTAGCGGCGTTTTTGTTTATTGTGTTGTTTAGTTACAGTCCGGATGATCCGGGATTTGAAATAGCGCGTGATGTTGAGCGTTTTCATAATTATGGCGGCGCAACGGGGGCTTGGTTGTCGTCATTTTTGTTGTATTTGTTTGGGGTGTTTGGTTTTGTCTGGCCGTTTGGTTTGTTGTTGGCGGGGTGGGTAACGTTAAAAATCCGTACCGGTAGCGAGTTCGATTATGGCCGTTTTGGTTTGAGTATTGGTGGGTTGTTGATATTGGTTTTGGCTGGTTCGGCGTTGGCTAGTATGTATTTGCACCCGGATAGCTGGGTGGTGAGTTTGCCTTATTATTCCGGCGGGGTGCTGGGGTATGAGTTGAGCCATGTATTTATTCAGTCGGTTGATTTGTTGGCGACAACGCTGCTGTTTTTGCTGCTGTTTGCGGTTGGATTTAGTATGTTGATTGGTCAGTCTTGGTTGGTGATTTGTGAGGCCACCGGACGTTGGGCTTGGCAAGCGAGCGTGTATATGTTTTGTAAAGCGAAAAAGCACGTGCAGCATTCTGAGCAGTATAAACAGGTATTGGCGCGCTTGGATTTGCGCCAAAAAACCACCGATTTGCCGAATGCGCACACGCTGAAACCGAGTGTGACGGCGCGGGCTGATTTGGGCTCGCGTTTGGAGGAAAAGCGCGCAAAATTGTTTGGTTTGTTTGGCGATGCCAGCGCTCAGGCTGGGGCGCCATTGCCTGAAGTGGCCGCAGCGCCACAGCCCACACCCGTAAACATGGCACTTCAATCTGCTCAGCGTGTGTCGGTAGCGCAGGGGCAAACTGAGCAGGCATCAGAACGACCTTCAGTGCAGCCTTTTGAGCAGGTAATGATGCAAGGGGAGGGCGAGCAGGCGCGTGATCAAGCGAGCGTACAATCGGCCGCGTTTTCGTCTGTCGTTGACGCAACGGCGGATGACCTGATGAGGGATAATGTGTTAGCGCCTGATGAGGCAGCACCTTGGGAGATGGCGCCCGAGGCAGCAGCGCAGCACGAGTCGTCAAACCATGAAACGCGGGTTGTGCAAGCGGCGCAGCCAACAATGTTGGCGAGTTATCCTAGCGAGCCGAGTTTGCCGAGTTTAGATCTGCTCGATCCGGCGCCTGTGTATGAGAACGCCTATAGTGAAGACGAGTTGAAAGCCTTGTCGGCGCTGTTGGAAGCGCGGTTGCAGGAGTTTGGTATTGTCGCTTCGGTGGAGGAGGTGTTGCCGGGGCCGGTGGTCACTAGTTTTGAGTTGATGCCTGCGCCCGGGGTAAAGGTGAGTCAAATCAGTAATTTAGCTAAGGATTTGGCTCGCGCGCTAGCAGTGCAAGCGGTGCGGGTGGTGGATGTGATACCTGGCAAACCCTATGTCGGTATTGAGATTCCGAACGTCAATCGTCAAATTGTGGGCTTTAAAGATATTTTGTCGTCTGATGCGTTTCAAAACAGTCCGTCGCCTTTGACGATGGGGTTAGGTAAGGATATTGCCGGTAATCCGGTGGTGGCAAATTTGGCGAAAATGCCACATTTACTGGTGGCGGGAACAACCGGTTCGGGGAAGTCGGTTGGGGTGAACAGCATGATTGTGAGTATGCTGTATAAAAGCACGCCGAACGAAGTGCGCTTGATTATGGTGGATCCGAAAATGTTGGAATTGTCGATTTATGAGGATATTCCGCATTTATTAACGCCGGTGGTCACAGATATGAGTGATGCGGCGAATGCGTTGCGCTGGTGTGTGTTTGAAATGGATCGGCGTTATCAGTTGATGGCGAAAATGGGCGTGCGTAATATCGCCGGTTACAACGAAAAGGTGCAGGCGGCGATTGATGCCGGAGAGCCGATTATCGATCCTTTGTATCAGCAAATGGCAACGTTTAATATGGAAATGTCCGCCGCGCCGCCGACTTTAACGCCGTTGCCGTATATTGTGGTGGTGATTGACGAGTTTGCCGATATGATTATGGTGGTTGGTAAGAAGGTGGAAGAGCTGATTGCGCGTTTGGCACAGAAGGCGCGTGCCTCGGGCATTCATTTGATTTTAGCCACGCAACGCCCGTCGGTGAATGTGATTACCGGCTTAATCAAAGCCAATATCCCGACGCGCATTTCGTTTCAAGTTTCGTCTAAAATCGATTCGCGCACCATTCTCGATCAAATGGGCGCGGAGCAGTTATTAGGCATGGGGGATATGTTGTATTTGCCGCCGGGTACCGGTTCGCCGATACGGGTGCATGGGGCGTTTGTGTCCGATGATGAAGTGCATCGCGTGGTGGACTTTATTAAACAACAGGGCGCGCCGCAGTATCTTGAAGCGATTACGCGCGATCCGGAGGCGATGGCTCAAGAAGCGGCGGCTGGCGGGCCTGAGGATGCGGAGCAGGATTTATTGTACGATGAAGCGGTAGAGTTTGTGATTCAAAGCGGACGGGTGTCGATTTCATCGGTACAACGGCGTTTTAAAATCGGTTATAACCGCGCGGCGCGCATTGTTGAAGCGATGGAAAGCGCCGGTGTGGTATCGACGATGCAGGCAAACGGCAACCGTGAGGTATTGGTGCCGCGTGGCGATTGAAGGCGCGGTTAATCGAGCTGCCTCGTTGTTAAATTAATATTGTTTGCAGCCGTGTTCTTCGTAGTGCCAAGCTACAGTGCGCGCAAACGAGAGTAAAAAAGGAAGTATGATGCTGAAAATTGCTGTATTCGTTACGTTTTGGTTTTTAGCAGGCCTGCTAAATGCCGCAGAAACCTCATTGCAGACGATAATTAATAATTTAAATACTTTTTCCGCTGATTTTGAACAAGAGCGTCCGGAAGAGCATTTTTTCCGTGTAGAGCGTGCAAACGGTACGTTCGATTTACAACGTCCGGGCAAAATGCGCTGGGATTATCATCGTCCCGATGAGCAGCAAATTGTGATTGATGGTTCGCATTTGTGGGTTTACGATGTGGCGCTTGAGCAGGTATCTGTGCGCCCGGTGAGCGATATTCAGGGCGATATTCCGTTGGCGTGGTTGTTGTTTAATCAGCCGATTGAGCAAACTTATCGCATTATTCCGGCCGGTGAACGTAACGGTCTGAAGTGGGTAAACTTGCAGCCGTTGAACGCGACTTTTTTTCAAAGTGTTGAAATAGGCTTAAAAGACGGCGTATTGCAGGAAGTTTGGATGTATCAAAGTAGCGATAACGTTACTAAAGTGCGCTTTAAAAATATCCGAATAAACCAACCGATTTCGCCACGCGCGTTTGAATTTACGCCGCCGCAAGGGGTGGACGTGGTGGGGAATTTGTAATCGGTTATGGCATATCAACCGCTTTCAGAGCGCTTACGACCCCGCACCTTGGCTGACTATGTCGGCCAAACGCATTTGTTGGGCGAGAATCGTGCTTTATCACGCTTATTGACCAGTAAACATCTTCATTCGATGATTTTTTGGGGGCCGCCCGGTACGGGTAAAACCACGCTGGCGCGTTTATTGGCACAACATTCGGATTTACAGTTTATTAATCTGTCTGCGGTGTTGGATGGGGTGAAAGAGGTGCGCAAAGCGGTGGAGCAGGCGCAAGCGCAACGTGACCAGTTTGCGCAGGGAACTCTGTTGTTTGTTGATGAAGTGCATCGGTTTAATAAAGCACAGCAAGATGCGTTTTTGCCTTATGTTGAAGATGGTACGTTTATTTTTATCGGTGCGACCACGGAAAACCCTTCGTTTGAATTAAATAACGCCCTGTTGTCGCGCGCACGGGTGTATGTGTTGCAGTCCTTGTCTGAGGACGAGTTGGCGCAGGTGTTGCAGCGCGGCTTAGCCTTGTTGAGTGAGGACTGGGGGCAGGCGTTGGTTTTAAGCGCGGGAGCGCAATCTCGCCTGATTCAGGCCGCCGATGGTGATGCACGTCGGTTGTTAAATTTATTGGAGCAGGTGGCCGATTTTGCTCGCCCGCAAGCCGATGGCGAGGCGCTGTTGGTTGATGATGCCGCCGCGCAAGAGGTGGTGCAGGCGGGAGTGCGCCGTTTTGATAAGGGCGGCGAGGCGTTTTATGATCAGATTTCGGCGTTGCATAAATCCGTGCGCGGTTCGGATCCGAATGCGGCCTTGTATTGGCTGGTTCGCATGTTGGATGGCGGGGTCGATGCGCGTTATTTAGCGCGGCGTTTAATTCGTATGGCGAGCGAGGAGATTGGCAATGCCGATCCGCGTGCGTTGGATGTGGCGGTCAATGCG
>JAVETW010000036.1:0-25475 GCA_034005865.1 Thiomicrospira sp.
TATATTTCATTGTGCTTATCTCTTGGTCGGGAAAAGTCAGTGAGTTTAGCTCAACTGGCTTTTCATGCCTAGATTGCACTTATTATCCGAAACCAAGTAGTTTTATAAATGAATATTGATCAGTTACAAGCAGGCCTGGTGGCGAAATTTGAGAGCAGTCGGATTGTGTTTTGGCATGATGCAGAGCGCAATTTTTATGAGGCGATTGCGGCGTTGAGTGTGCCGGATGGTGTGCTGGTGTGCGTTGAGAATCTGTCGATGCTGGCGTTGAAAAAGCGCTTGGAGCTGGACGAGCCAAACACGCGGTTTTTGCTCTATTGCCCGTTTGAGGTGCCGGAGGCGGAAGACGATTGGTTATTGGATATTCGCTTGTACAGCGCGACGTTTTATGCCGATGTCAGTTCAATGATTTTGCATGATTTGGGTATTACGCAGATGGCGTTGCGTTCGCACATTAGCCAGCGGTTGAGCTTTTTTTCAAACAAACAGCGGGTGGCGAAGCTGAAGCGTTGGATTACTGAACAAGAATCCGAGTCGACTTTAGATCGTAAGATGGTCGCGGTGTTGCTGAAGGCGGAATCGGCGAGCGTGAACGATGTGTTGTTGGCGGCGCTGGCGGAGGTTGTGAAGGCCGACCAAAACAGCGAGACGATGTTTGCGGAGTTGGCGAAGTTTGGTTTGACCGATGCGTTTATGGCGTTGATGGAGCAGGAGTTTGCGTTTGCAGCGGATGAGCCGATAGCCGGGTTGCGTCAGTGGTTAATGGGGTTGTTTTGCACCGATGTTTGGGGACATACGGATGCGGGCGCGAGTGGTTGGTTGCAAAGTCATGTGTTTAAAACACCGTCGGCCAAAGCGAATGCGATGGCGTTTATGAAAAACTGGCGTCATAACGGACTGTATAAAGACGATTATCACGCGGTGGCGTCGCAGTTGCAGGCGAGTTTAGAGATTGAATCACGTTATAACGATGCGCCTGTATCGGCGTTGGTTGAGTGCGAGACGTTTGAGGGGTTAGAGCGGGTGATGATTCGCCAGTTGGTTCGAGAGCTGATGGCGGCGGATGAGCGTTTTGATCGCGAGGCGTTTAAACGCCATGTGTCTGCGCGTTTGTTGAACCATTGGGTGCGCGAAAACGGTGATTATCAGGCGATTTATTTTGCGCTGGAGCAAGCGGAGCAGTTGTTCGCGTTGCGGCGTAAATATCTCGATGGCTTTCACTACGATTCGGCGGCGGCGTTGTTCAAGGCGTACCAAGCGGAGTTGTTTGCGTTTGACCAGCACTATCGCTTGTTTAACGAGTATGCCCAAGTGCTGTTTAACCAAGGTTCGGAAATTCTGCGCGCGTTGGATGAATCGGTGGAGCGGGTTTATAGCGAATGGTATTTGAACGCGTTGAGTTTGGCGTGGGATGGGTTGTTAGAGCAAGAAAGTCGCTTGAACGATTGGCAGTTACCAGGCCTGGTTCGACAAGCCGATTTTTATCAGCAGCAGATTGCGCCCTTGTTTAAAACCACCCAGCTTAAGCGAGTGTTTGTGGTGATCTCGGATGCGTTGCGTTTTGAGGTGGCCGAGGAATTTAGCGAAAAGCTGAATGCGCGCAATCAATTTAAAGCTTCATTGGGGGCGCAGCTCGGCGTGTTGCCCAGTTATACCCAGTTGGGCATGGCCTCGTTGTTGCCGCATGATGCGGTGAGCTATGCGGATAATGGTACTACCGTGTTGGTGGATGGATTGCCTTCAAATGGGTTGGCGAATCGGGATGCGGTGTTAAAGTCGGTGAATGGCATGGCGGTGTCGGCGAAAGAACTGATGACTTGGTCAAACCAGGAAGGCCGCGAGAAAGTGCGCGATGCGTCGGTGGTGTATATTTATCATAATACGATTGATGACATTTGCGATAAGCAGGGCGGTGAAGACCGAACGCCGGAAGTGTGCCGTGATGCGATTGAGGAGTTGACGCATCTCGCGGGTCGAATTATTAACCGACTCAATGGCAGTCGGGTGATTGTGACCGCTGATCATGGCTTTTTGTTTCAGCAGAAGCCGCTAGAGTCCGCTGATAAGACTGCGTTAGTGAGCAAGCCGAAAGGCGCGAGTGAGGCGAAGAAACGTTATATTTTGGGGCAGGATTTGCCGGAAGTGCCCAATTGTTGGCGTGGTCAGATTGCGCAAACAGCAAATGGCCAGGATGATACCGCGTTTTTGTTACCGAAAGGCATTCAGCGTTTTCATTTTGTGGGGGGCGCGAAGTTTGTGCATGGTGGCGCGAGTTTGCAGGAAGTGTGTGTACCCATTATCACGATTACCGAGTTGGAAGGAAAGAAGATTCAAGCCCATCAAAAGCCACCCGTGGGTGTGGTGGTGTTGCGCCAGCCAATTAAGTTTGTGAACAATATCGATAAACTGGCGTTATTACAGTCGGATCCGGTGGGTGAGTCGTATCAAGCGCGCGATTTGGAAGTGTTTATTGTGGATGCGGCGGGTGAGCGCGTTTCCAGTTGTGAAACCCTGCGTTTTGATAGCGAAGCCGAGTCGATGGATGCGCGTACGCGTGAGGTGAAGTTGAAGTTGGTCGGAGCGAATTTTGATCGTCGATTGGCTTATAAGCTGGTGCTTCAAGATCCAGTAACCAAAGTGAATTACAGCGAATATCCGGTGACCATTGATTTGGCCTTTTTAGATGAGTTTTGAGGATAAGTGATGCAGCCTTCAGTTCAAGAATTAGATACGTTATTGAATAGTCATTTTAAGGGGCGCGTGGTGCGCAAGGATTTGACTAAGCAATTAAAAGAAGGGGCGAATGTTCCGGTGTATGTGCTGGAGTATTTGTTAGGGATGTATTGCGCTTCGGACGATGATGAGGTGGTAAGTGAAGGTTTGGCGAATGTGAAGAAAATCTTGGCGGATAATTATGTTCGTCCGGATGAAGCCGAGAAGGTGAAGTCGCTGATTCGTGAGCAGGGTAGCTACAAAATCATTGATAAGGTCGGCGTAAAGCTTAACGAGCGCAAGGATGTGTACGAAGCCCAATTATCGAATTTGGGCATTAAAGACGCGTTGATTGCCAATGGCTTGGTCAAGGCAAATGAAAAGCTTTTGACTGGAGGGATTTGGTGCATTGTGACCATGCAATATTTCCATGAAGAAGGTCAGAAAACCTCGCCGTTTTCGATTTCCACGTTAAAGCCAATTCAGATGCCGAATATGGACATGGACGAGGTGTTTGCTGGGCGTCGGGCGTTTGATAAAGACCAGTGGATGGATGTACTGTTGCGCTCGGTTGGGATGGAGCCGGCGAATTTGGATGAGCGCGTAAAGTGGCATTTGCTGGCGCGGATGATCCCGTTTGTTGAGAACAATTACAATGTGTGTGAACTCGGCCCACGTGGCACGGGTAAAAGCCATGTGTATAAAGAATGTTCGCCGAATTCGATTTTGGTGTCCGGCGGGCAAACAACGGTGGCGAATTTGTTTTATAACATGAGCTCGCGTCAAGTGGGCTTGGTCGGGATGTGGGATATTGTGGCGTTTGATGAGGTCGCCGGCATTAATTTCAAAGACAAAGACGGCGTGCAGATTATGAAGGACTATATGGCGTCCGGGTCGTTTGCACGCGGTAAGGATTCGATTGAAGCGCGCGCGTCGATGGTGTTTGTCGGCAATATTAATCAAAGTGTCGAGACTTTGGTGAAGACCAGCCATTTGCTGGCACCGTTTCCGCAGGCGATGATTGATACCGCGTTTTTTGATCGGTTTCACTGCTATATTCCCGGTTGGGAAATCCCTAAAATGCGTCCGGAGTTTTTTACCAATCGCTATGGGTTGATCACCGATTATCTTGCGGAGTTTATGCGCGAGATGCGCAAGCGTTCGTTTGCGGATGCGTTGGATAAGTTCTTTAAACTCGGCAGCAATTTAAACCAGCGCGATGTGATTGGTGTGCGCCGTACCACTTCAGGCCTGCTGAAACTGCTTTATCCGCATGGCGAGTTCGATAAAGAAGCGGTGCGTGAATGCTTGGAATATGCGCTGGAGGTGCGCCGTCGTGTTAAAGAACAGTTGAAAAAGCTTGGCGGGATGGAGTTTTTTGATGTGCATTTTAGCTATATCGACAACGAAACCTTTGAAGAGCGTTTTATCAATGTACCGGAACAGGGTGGAAACAAACTGATTCCGGAAGGAATGCCGAATCCGGGTGTAGTGTATTTAGTTGCAAATGGCGCGAGCGGACATTTAGGTTTGTATCGGTTTGAAACCCAGATGATGGCTGGCACTGGAAAATATTCTGTTTCCGGTTTGGGATCAAATTCGGCCGCTAAAGAAGCGATTCGAGTGGGGTTTGATTACTTTAAGGGGAATTTAAGTCGGATTAGTGGATCTGCCAAGTTTTCTGACCACGAGTTTAATGTGCATATCGTTGAGTTAATGAACTCGGGTGTGACCACAGGTACGAGTCTAGCCGCGTTAATTGCATTTTCGTCGATTTTGTTGGGTCGCCCAGCGCAAGAACAGATGGTGGTGCTCGGCGATATGACCTTGGGCGGTGTGGTGAATCCGGTGCAGGATTTGGCTGGATCGATGCAGATGGCGTTAGACAGTGGCGCGCGGCGGATTTTATTGCCGATGTCATCAGCCGGTGACATTTCAACGGTACCCGCAGAATTGTTCTCTAAGTTTCAGATTGGTTTTTACTCTGATCCAGTAGATGCTGTATATAAAGCATTGGGCGTCGATTAGACAAGTAAAAGGCGCTGACTGATGGACTAAATTGTAATAAAAATCAGCCGGATTTTTTTAGATTTAACCCAAACTAGGATGATGAGAACTTCTTGTGATGACGATTTTGGGTTTTAGAAAATGTTTCAATTAGAAGGCTTTTATGCGTGTACATGTTACAAAAAAACTAGCAGAAAAACTCCCTCAGATTGATTTGAGTAATGACGCCACTCAAAACAGTCCTTGGGGAAATTGGCATGCTCATATTTATCTTATTGATCGTAAACAATGTGTATTGTTTTGCCATGATGAAACCCGTTTTACAGTGCTGTTAACCGGACTAAAAAAAGCTGATTTTTCCAATTTGAAAGACTTGTTTCAAGACGTATTTATCAATTCGTTGATAAAAATGAATTACCCACTTGAATTGATTGAGCGTGTAACGAAGCAGCTTGAGCAAGAAGCGATTGTATTTGATACAAAAACGGATCGTTCTGTACAAGCCAGTTTGCGAATATTGCATGAAGAGCTCGATTGGATGCTGCACTACGACGAAAAACACATAGATGATGTGTCGCTTTATATTTATCCTGCTTGGAGTGCAGACCGGCCACGATCAATAAAAATGGGGCGTAAGCAATATTATTCGTTTGCAAAACACGCGTTGCTTTTTAGTTTGGCTAAGTCGATGAAATTCAGCGATTGTCGCCAACAACTTGATATAACTTGCATTCCAGAGCCTTGCCACAGTGAGGAGGACTATTTGCAATTTGCCCAGTTGTTTGATGGGTTTAAGTATGCTGGAACGATTGAGCGGCTGGAGGAAATTGGGGTGCGATTAGAGAAAATACATCGCAGCCCGAAAAGCTTCCCCGATGATTTGAATCAGTTGCGTGCGGGGCTTAATTGGCAATATTTGCAATTCAAAAATAACTCGGATGACGGCAAAATTTTTAAAACAGGTTTAGTCATTGATCTAGTGATGCGGATACGGTTTTTAATAGAACAATAGCTAAGTTAAGCAGCAGCAATGCAGCGTGGATTATTTATGGAGATAGACGTGTTTTCAAAAGCCAGATTTGCGTAATTGCTTTTAGTCGAGTGTGATTAGACAGAAAGCTCTGGTATCGCTTACAATTTATGTTGAAAGTGAAAGTGAAAGTGAAAGTTGATGGATTAGATGCAATATTTTGCACCGATGTTCAATAAGTTGTTGTTTTTATATGTTTTTTAGTTTCAGGCCCTGGGCACCATCTTTATTTCGTAGTTCTTTATTTGTAAGAAAATTCTTTTTTAATTTGTTCAACACTACTCCGTTTTAATCAAATTTACCGATGTTGTTCTGATGAGTTCAATGAGCAAATCTTACATTTATCTGTTAAGTCAAAACTCAGCATTTCCAAATCTAGTAAAAATTGGGCGTTTATCGTTTTGGGTATAACCTGAGGTGTTGTGGTCAGATAGAGCACAAAATTGATTGGACTATGGCGATGAACTACGCGTGAATTTGTTCAATTAAAAAAAGCCGAATTTTCACCTCGACATAATGAATGTGCCCTGTAAAACAAACTGTAAGTCTTAACGATACTGATTGCGCAGTTCGATGAATTGCGGGTAGTGATTTAAAAACAATTGGCCGAGTTTCGGGTCAAATTGTTGTCCCAGTTGTTCTTCAAAAAATGCCTGAATTTTGTCATCTTGCCAAGCCGGCTTATAAACCCTTTCAAACGACAGGGCATCGAATACATCGGCAATCGCCACAATACGGCCATAAATATGGATGTTTTCGCCCGAAACTTGATTCGGATATCCTTGCCCATTCCACCATTCATGATGATCTCTGGCAATGACGGCGGCGGCTTGCAGTAATGGCTGTTTAGAGGTTTTCAATAGGTCGTAGCCGATTTGCGCGTGTTGGCGCATAATCGAGTATTCGTACTCATTGTATTTGCCGGGTTTGTTCAGAATCGCATCCTCAATCGCCACCTTACCGACATCGTGAAGCGGCGCGGCATCATGGATTATATCGACATCTTGTGGATTTAATCCGGCGAGTTGTGCCAAATAACGACTGTATTCCGATACGCGTTGCACGTGTTGGCCGGTTTCTTTGGAGCGTACTTCGCAAATCTCACCCAAACGTAGCACCACATCACGTTGCGAGGCTTCCAGTTGTTCATTCAGTTTAGAAATGGTTTCGGTGGCTTGCTCGACGCGGTTTTCAAGTTGTTTTTGAAAACCGAGTTGGGCACGCTGAAGTTGGATTTTGAATCGAAAGTTAAACCAGGCAATCAGGCTGATAAAGCTGGTGGCAAAAATCAAATTGCCGATAATAAAGGGTGTGTATTCCAAGTAGTGAGGCGCTAGTACAGTTAAAATCATGACTGCAATCAAACCGAGGATAAAACTCAAATGCCAGCCGAGTAATGGTCGTTCATGTTCGAGCACGAATGCGGCCATCGCCGGAAAAAGTGTCAGCCAGAACAGATCGTAAGTTTGTGGATCACCAACCCAAAAGAAACTAAAAAAATACAGCCACATTACGCCTAGATAAGCGTGTTGTACCCACTCGATTTTAAATTTATAAGTACTGACGAGAATTAACAACAGGGCCAAAAATGCAAGAACGTGTGCAATCAGGAGTGGCCAACGCGCCAGAAAAGCGTTAGCGATAATCGCTAGCAGCAAAAAGATTAAATTGACCCACAACAGACGGGTTAGAGTGTCTCGCCAACTTAGGGTTTGCTTAAAAATCGACGCAGGCATATTTAATCTTTTGCATAGGTTGTGTATAGGTATTGTATATTTTTTTATGTTGCCTGTCTAAAGCGAAATAATTATATTATTTGAGTATCAGGCGCATGATTTTGCCGCTGTCGGTTGATAAATAAATAAGCCGTATTTGTCTTGGCTTAAGGCGCGAAGGTGTTCGTTCAAGTCTTCAAGCAAACGCTGTTCGTCCAGAATATTGCCATCCTTACCCAAGCGAATCAGGTTGAGGTGACGCAAAACCAATGCGCCGTCGAATAAATTAGACTAGTCTATAGGCTATTGGCAATTCGATGCAACTGATTGATAAATGAAGTTTAAGTTAATCGCTGTATGGATTGATTGTTCAGCCAAAATAATTTATAAAACTAAATATAAAAAAATCAATGACTTAATACATAAAAATGTCGTGACTTCGTGGCTCTGTAGTTCAAAAGTGAATTGTCAACAGACGCTCAGTCAAATGCCCAGTTTTTCAATTCGATAGTTGAGTTGGCGGGGTGTCATATTGAGCATTTTGGCGGCGCGGGTTTTATTGCCTCGGCAGTATTTTAGGGCGGCGCGGATATTTTCTTTTTCGTCTTTGCTGACTTTCCAGTAGTTGCGTTTATCGTCGGTGTCCGAACTGTGTTCTGTTGCGGCGGTTTTATAGTTGTCGGTTTCAGCGCGTGAGGGCATTGGCGACATTTCAGGCGACACCAGGCCTGGTGCATTATGGGTAATGGCTTTTTCGTCTTCGAGAATTTGTTTAACGGTGTGGGCGCTGATGGTGCGATCTTCATCGGCCATTAGTACACAGCGTTTTATGACGTTTTCGAGTTGGCGAATATTGCCCGGCCAGTCGTATTGTTCAAAAAACTCCAGCACATCTCGCGCTAATACCGTATTGGTTTGGTAATCCTGATTGGCTTGATCAAGGAAGTGGCGCGCCAAAATGCGGATGTCGCCATAACGTTCGCGCAACGGCGGCAGTTCAATCGGAAACACGTTTAGGCGGTAAAACAAGTCGAGGCGAAACAGGCCTTCATTCACCGCATAATGCAGGTCTTTGTGTGAGGCGACGATGATGCGCACATCAAGCTGAATATCTTGCACGCCGCCAATGCGGGTGATGGATTTTTCTTCGAGTATGCGCAGTAATTTGGATTGCAGCGCGAGGTCGAGGTCGGCAATTTCATCGAGAAATAACGTGCCTTTGTGCGCGAGTTCAAACTTGCCTTTCTTTTGTTGATTTGCGCCGGTAAAACTGCCTTTTTCATAACCGAATAGTTCGGCTTCGAGCAGGTCTTTTGGAATCGCGGCGCAGTTGATGGCGATAAATGGCCCATCTTTTCGGCTGCTGGCGCGATGCACCATGCGCGAGAATTTTTCTTTACCTGTGCCGGATTCGCCTTTTAGCATGACGGTGACCGGTGTGGCGGCGGCGCGCGCGGCTTTATCCAGCGCTTGAATCAGGCTGCCGCTTTCGCCAATAATGCCGTATTGACTGCCTTGGCCGAGGGCGACATGACGCAGTTGTTCGTTTTCTTGTTTTAAGCTGCGGGTTTGGTTTTCGATCAGTTGATGCACGGCCAAAATTTCGCTGATAAAGGTGGCGATGATTTTGAGAAATTTTAAATCGCGGTCAAATGAGCGTTGGCGGTTTTTTAGGCGGTTAAACGTGAGCACACCAATACGTTTGTTTTTGCGCAAAATGGGGACGGCTAAAAACGATACCGGCTCTTGCGGCAGGGTTTGGCGGTCTACGGTGCGAAATAAGTAATCGTTTTCGACATCAATATCGGGAATCACCGCCGCTTGGCCTGTGTGCATGACTTTGCCGGTAATGCCTTCGCGCGGTGCGAACCGACTGCGTTGGATTTCTTCCGGCATTAAACCGTAGCCGTAGGCGGTGTATAAATAGTCGGAGTCGTCTTCTTTTAATAACACGCGACCACGGTTTAATCCCATTAAACGCGAGCAGATGCTGAGGATGTTATAAATCGCAAACGATGGGTCGTGCGCATGTTCAATTTGCAACGCGGCTTCTTGAATAACGACGAATTCGGAGCTATTGGCAATGTCTAAATTTTCATCTTGTTTTGTTATTCGTTTTATCATGTTAGACATCCTTGTAGCGATGAATGGGAGGGGAAAGCATGGCACAGATCAGTTGCGCGTTATACGATAATTTGGAATTGGCGATTATGCATAAACAAGCGGTTCGTATTGTTTTTAACGATGGCAGGCCGACCTTTGAGGGCAGATTGCTTGATTTAAAGGTGCAGGATTCCCGCGAATATGCCATCGCTGACAGTGGGGAAAACTTATTGCTTGAATCGGTGCAATCGATCACGCTTATTCCTCGTTGAATTACAAACGCAAAAATCGGCCAGATAAAGACCGATTCTGCGTGTGACGTTTTGAAGTGTAGGACTCTATTACTCCATTTTCCAACTGTACATTTTGATTAACTTCGCGCCGATGCTATCGAGCAGATAACCGATAATGCCGATCACGATGACAATCGCCGCCAGTTTGTCGTAGTCCAAGGTGTCGCGGGCATCGTTAATCGCATAACCCAAACCGCTGGTTACGCCGAGATATTCTGCTGGAACCAAGACCACCCAAGCCACGCCGACTGCTAAACGAATGCCTGCAAACACGTCTTGCGCAATCGCCGGCATAATCACTTTCATCAGCATTTGGTATCCGTCTGCACCTAAATTGGTGGCGACTTTAAACCACAGCGGATCAATGCGTTGTACGCCATGCGCGGTGCCGAAAATAATCGGCCAAACTGCCGCAATGGTAATCAAAAACACAATGGCGTTATCCCAACTGGCGAACACTAATACCGCCACCGGCATCCAGGCTAACGGACTAATCATGCGCAAGAACTGGAACGGCATATTCGCCACTTGGCGCACCATCGTGAAATAACCAATCATCACGCCAACCGGTACGCCAATCACAATCGCCCAAAACAAGCCGACTAAAATGCGATACAGACTTGACCAAATGGTTTGCCAAATACTGCCGGAGGCCACGAGATCATATAGTGCGGCAAATGCCGGAGCGGGCGCAAAGCCTGCAAACGCCGAGGTATCCAGGTTGCGTTCAATTAACCAGCCGCCAAACCACCACACGGCGAGCAAAATCAACATGCCGCCGGTGGCGAACACACTGCTTTGCACCCAGTTAGGCAGATTTTTAAAGGTTTTAACCGAAGCCGCGCCGAAAGAGCGGTTTACGGTTGTTGTGGTTGCGCTGCTCACAGTACAAATACCTCCTCACGACGCATTGGATCAGCCGGGTTCACTCCTTTTACGCGGCTCCAAGCGCTGTGTTTATCCATCGCATTTTTGACTAGGTCGTAATTTACCAGGTCTTGCGCAACAAATTTGCTGTCTAAGTTGCTCAAGAAGGTTTTATCGCCGCCGACCAAGGTTTCTTTCAGTTTATCGACAATAAACTCGGTGGCCGATGGATAAGGCCAAGGGTTAAAGTCGATACGACCGACATCCCAATCCGGGTGTTTAATCGCATCCGGTGCGCCATAAGTCGCGTCATCGTAAAGTGTCATCGCTTGTAGCACCACGTCGGCTTTCATCGGTAGGTATTTATTCACGCCTTCGCGCGATAACATCTTGGCGACTTCTTCTTTGTTTTCTTGTGCATACAATGCGCCTTTAACGACCGCATTCATCACTTTTTGTGACCAGGCCTGGCGTTTTTCGGTGTCTTCTTCGTGCATACACACCACGCAACAAGGGTGGTTTTTCCAAATGTCACCGGTAAAGCGCAACATTTTACCGCCCGCTAAGAGTTCGCCTGCGGCGTTAAACGGTTCGGCCACAATATACGCGTCGATTTTTTTCGCTGCCAGCGCCGGAGGCATATCCGGTGGCGGCATAATTTGTAAGTTGACTTGGTTTGGTTTTAATGGCGCATTTTGGTCTTGAATCACCGGCTCTAAACCGGCGTTGCGTAACGCGATTTGTAATACGACGTTGTGCATGGAATACCAATAAGGCACCGCCATTTGCTTGCCGCCGAGTTGTTCAAATGTCGTGACATCGGTATGTTTGCCAACGACCACGCCCGAACCATTGGTGTGCGCCCAACCGGTGATTTTGACCGGGAATTGGTTGTTATAACGCATCCATACCGGAATCGGTTTAAGAAAGTGCACCAGGTTAAATCGTTTTGCGGCAAAGCCTTCAATCAGCGGCGACCAGCCGCGAATGAGGGTGGGTTTATCGACCTTCAACCCTTCTTCTTCAAAAAATCCCATGCCGTGCGCGACTAATAACGAGCTGGCATCGGTAATCGGAATATAACCGATACGCACCACTTCGTCGGCGGGCATGGTGTTGGCTAAGGCTGCGCCCGACATAGATAATGCGGCAAGACCACCGGCAGCGGCCATCGAATCCAAAATGAATTCACGACGGCCTTTGGCCGGGTTGAAAATATAGTCACTGGATTGCGTACTTTCACATAAATGACACATGGTAAATCTCCTTTTGGCGGTTAGGCGGAAGCTTGGTTTAATTGGGCTTGTAACTCGGCCTGCATTTCGGCTTGTTTTGCTTGGTCGAGTTTTTCGAATGCGTTAAACAAGGTTTCTTTTAATTCGTTAAATTCGGCGGCATTTCGATCACGCGGAAAGGCCAGCGGCACATGCAACTCACCGACAATTTCGCCGGGGTTGTGGCTCATAATGATGACGCGATCCGCCATCGCAATCGCTTCTTCAATGTCGTGCGTCACCATAATCATGGTGATGTCTTGTTGCTGGCAAATCATTGATACTTCGTTTTGCAGGCTGCTGCGAGTAAAGGCATCCAGCGCCGAAAACGGTTCGTCCAATAAGATAATTTCCGGGTCAGTCGCGAGTGAGCGAGCAAGGGCGACACGTTGCTGTTGGCCGCCGGATAGTTGTTGCACGTTTTTGTCTTTGTGTTCGGTCAGTCCAACCATTTCGAGCAGTTGTTCAACCTGCTCGGTTTTGTGTTTGTAAGTTCCGGCGAACACCAAGCCCAATGCGGCGTTTTCACGCACGGTCATCCACGGATACAGCGAGGGTTTTTGAAACATCATGTTCCATTTAGCGCTGGGTTTGGTGACCGTATGACCGCCGATTCGAATCGCGCCATCAGACGGAATCAGCAGGCCTGCAATCATTTGCAATAAAGTAGATTTTCCGCAACCGCTGCGACCAATCAGGGCAATCTTTTCACCGCTTGCAATACTGAGGTTGATGTTTGTTAGCGTGGGTTTCGTTTGTTTTTTAAATGTATGGGATAGTTCGGCTATCCATACTTTGGTTGCATTGGTTTTCATTACGTCGCCCTTTGTCGTGATTTATTAATCTTTGTCTATAATTAGCTTTTGTTGTGCCATTAATAATTTAGATTGTTATAAATCAACGACTTGATAATTTATAGGGCGTGGTTTTTGGGTTTTGTTTTTACAAAACTATTCATTTTTAAACAATTTGTAATAAATTGGTGCAAATTGTTATTTATGTGTCTTAACCTGTTGATTTTTCATTATTTATGAAGAGTGTTGTCTTTCAGGGTGTCGATAGGGCGGATAGACAAATAGGTTTCAATCAGGCAGAATTCGGCGTTACATTTTAACTACCATACCCCTACGGGCATAAAGGCCTGAAATGATTCTGACAGAACAACAACTGCACACGATTCCGGTGTTTGGTATCGCCGGAAACTTTGCCGAACACTTGGCGCAAGCGGGCGAAGCATCGGATTTTGTGAATGTGCAAACCGCTGATGAGCGCGCGCCAAAAGGCATGTTTCCGATTTATATTCCGCATCATGCGAGTTTTTTAGGTGTGTATCCGCTTAGCCACGACACGATTCAAGCCGATTTTTCGGTTGCACCTAAAGTTCAAGTCGAACCGGAAATTTGTGTTTTGTTTAGCGTTGAGTATGCTGAAAATCAGCAAGTTTGTGGTTTAAATGCGCGCGCTTTTGCCGCGTTTAATGATTGTTCAAATCGCTTTAATGCCGCCAAAATCAGCCAGAAAAAGAATTGGGGTGTGAACTCGACCGGCGTGTCGAACCAATGGATAGACATTGATCAGTTTGCAGCGGGCGGGGTGTTGGACAGCTACCATCTGTGTTCGTTTTTAAAGCGCGACGGCCGAGTTTTTGAATACGGTATTGATAGTCCGGCGGTGGGTTATAGCTATTTTTATCGCCAATTGACCGATTGGATGATCGACACCTTTAACCGCCAAACCGATTTTGGCCCGTTAGAAGATTTGACGCGTTTATTGGCGCAAGCCGATTATCCGACTCAAGTTATCGTGACCTTGGGTGCAACCCGTTATACCGAGTTTGGTGAAAACGGCTACCTTCAGCCCGATGATCAAATCGGCATTTTTGTGTATGACGCGAATCAAACCAGCAAACCGCAGATCGAAACCGCATTCAGCGAAAATGCCGCGTTTAACCGGTTTGCCGGTTCAGCGTTACTTCAGCACGTGGTTAAAGGTTAATACATAAAAAGCTGCCATTGCGAGGCCGTTAGGCCGTGGCAATCTCAAAGCATTCGTGCTTGCACCAGGCCTGGTTGTTGTATAATTCGGGTTTTACATTTTCTAGTCTCAGGAGTCTTTTGTGATTCGTACTCGATTTGCGCCTAGCCCGACAGGTTACCTCCACATTGGTGGTGTTCGCACCGCGTTATTTTCTTGGTTATATGCTCGTAAAATGGGCGGCGAATTTATTTTGCGCATCGAAGACACGGATTTAGAACGCTCGACTCAAGAATCGGTCAACGCGATTTTGGAAGGCATGGCCTGGTTAGGCTTGGATTATGACAAAGGGCCGTTTTATCAAACCCATCATTTCGACCGTTACAAAGCCGTGATTCAGCAATTGCTTGATCAAGGCGATGCTTATTACTGTTACGCCACGCCGGAAGAACTTGATGAAATGCGTGAAAAACAACGCGAAAACGGCGAAAAACCGCGTTATGACGGGCGTTATCGTGACTTTAAAGGCACGCCTCCGGCGGGCGTTAAACCGGTCGTGCGTTTTAAAAACCCGCTGGATGGCGAAGTGGTCATTAACGATTTAGTCAAAGGCCAAGTGACCATTCGCAACACCGAAATCGACGACTTGATTATTGCGCGTTCAGACGGTGTGCCGACTTATAACTTATCGGTGGTGGTAGACGATTGGGATATGGGTATTACGCACGTCATTCGCGGTGACGACCATCTCAACAATACCCCGCGTCAGATCAATATCTTGAAAGCGTTGGGCGCACCGATTCCGCAATATTCGCATATTCCAATGGTGTTAGGGCCGGACGGCGCGCGTTTATCTAAACGTCACGGCGCGGTCAGCGTGTTGCAATACAAAGAAGAAGGTTATTTGCCGGAAGCCTTGCTGAACTATTTGATTCGTTTGGGTTGGTCACACGGTGATCAAGAAATTTTCAGTATGGATCAAATGGTCGAAGCGTTTAATTTAGACGCGGTAAATGCCGCGCCTTCGACGTTTAACGACGAAAAATGCGTGTGGGTTAACCAACAACACATTCAAAATGCCCCGGCAGAACATCTAGCGCGCCACTTGTCGCATTTCATGGCTGAACGCGGTTGTGATTTAAGCCAAGGTCCGGCGCTGGATAAAGTCGCCGATTTATTGCGTGAACGCGCTAAAACCTTAATCGACATGGCCGATGGCGCGGTGTATTTCTATAACGACTTCACCGAATTTGAAGCCAACGCCGCGCAAAAACATCTTGTTGCCGGTGCAGCAGAACCTTTAGCGTTATTAATGCAAAAATTTGCTGATTTAAACGATTGGCAAGCCGCACCGATTCACGAAGCGATTCAACAAGCGGCGGCGGAACTCAGCCTTGGCATGGGTAAAGTCGGTATGCCATTACGTGTCGCTATTACCGGTGGCGGTCAATCGCCATCAATCGACGCCACCGCCGAACTGATCGGTAAAAACCGTTGTTTACATCGCTTACAAATGGCATTGGACTACATCGCCGCGCGCGGCTAAGACGACTAATACGGCTAAGTTTGAGGACTGGAACATGACGATTGCACAGACCACACTGGATTACGCTTCATTACTCGAACCGGCGTTAAAACAAGCTCAAATTGGTTTTGAAGAAGGTGGTGTGCCGGTGGGCGCGGCCATGTTTGATGCCCAAGGGCGGTTGCTCAGCGAAGGGCGCAATCGTCGGGTGCAAGAAAACGACCCATCGATTCACGGTGAAACCGACGCGTTTCGTAAAGCGGGGCGGCAAACAACCTACCGCGACAAAATTTTGGTCACGACCCTCGCACCTTGCTGGTATTGTTCCGGCCTGATTCGCCAGTTTAATATCGGCACCTTGGTGGTCGGCGAATCGACCAATTTCGCCGGACATTTAGACTGGTTGCGCGAGGCAGGCGTGAAAGTGATTGAATTAAACGATGCGCGCTGTATTAAACTCATGGCGCACTTTATTGAAAATCGCCCTGACATTTGGAACGAAGATATTGGCGAGTGTGCATGCAGTGAAGCCCATTAATTTTGTTGCACTCACGTTTTTACTGTTTGGTTTATCCTTCTTTTCAATCGCACACGCAGAAAAATCGAACCCCAACTTAACCCCCGTCACACTCCAACTCAAATGGTTGCATCAGTTCCAATTCGCAGGCTATTACGCCGCGATTGAGCAAGGTTATTATCAACAAGCCGGGTTAGAAGTTACCCTGATTGAAGCTGAACCGGGCACGGATACGATTCAACGCGTATTAGACGGTCACGCTGATTTTGGTGTAGGTACCAGTGAACTTCTGTTGCATTATCATCAAGGTAAACCGCTGGTTGTGTTAGCCGCGATTATGCAACATTCGCCCTTAGCCTTAGCCGCCTTGAGTAAGAGCGGGGCGACCAATATTCACCAACTCGCCGCCGAACCGATGATGATTGAACCTAACTCGCTCGAACTGCTTGGCTATTTAAAAAAAGAAGGCGTTGACATTCGCCAACTCAATTTAGTTGAGCATAGTTTTGGCGTTGACGAGTTATTAAGCGGGGAAGTGAAATCCCTGTCGGTTTATATCACCGATGAACCCTACCTGTTTGCCGAAAAAGGCTTAGAGGTGCAATATTTTCAACCGATTACCGCCGGTATCGACTTTTACGGTGATAATTTATTTACCCGTCAAACGTTACTTAATCAGCGCCCGGATTTGGTGGAGTTGGGCTATATGAATCCCGGACGCTGGCAACACATCGCACAAGTCTATGCACAACTGGACTTATTGCCCAAGGATATAGAAATCGAAGGTTTGCTCTATCAAACACCGGATTTAGCCTATCAAAAAATCAAACAACAACTGTTCTACGCCTCGCTGGCAATACTATTCATCGGCCTTCTCGCAGGCCTGTTTTATCGGCTTTTTTATCTTGCCAATCGCCGCAAAAAACGCTTTGAAGCCTTGTTTATTCACGCGCCGACAAGCCTGATTGAAATTGATCAGCAAGGCACGATTCTCCACTGGAATCACGAAGCGCAAAACACCTTTCACTACAGCGAACACGAAGCGATAGGCCAAAACGTATTCGACCTATTGGTGGCGAACGAAGCCAAAGCAAAGGTAAAAGCCCTTATCGCGCAAACGTTTGAACACAATAGTCTGACCTATTCTGAAAACGAAAACCGATGCAAAAATGGTGAAACCTTACTCTGTCTGTGGACCAATATGCCGATTGACCTGGGTACAAGCCATTCAAAACGCATCTTGTGCATGGCGCGCGACATAACGCAAGAAAAACACATGGCGCAACAACTTTACCAAGCCGCACATTACGACGCGCTCACCGGCTTGCCCAATCGACGATTAATGCTCGACTTACTCAAACAAGTCATCACCCAAGCCAACAAACAACAAACCGCGTTAGCGATATTGTTTATCGACCTCAACGGCTTTAAAGCGATCAATGACACCCACGGCCACCAAGTCGGAGATGAAGTGCTTAAAATCGTCGCCAAGCGCATTCCGCAAACGCTGCAACAAACCGACCTATTTGGACGGTTATCCGGCGATGAGTTTTTAGTTGTTATCAACCCCGTTACGGATGCCACGGCGATTCAAACGCAAATCGAAACAATACGTCACAGCCTAGCGCAACCCATGCAAACCGACCAACACACCCTTCACATCAGCGCCAGCATTGGCGTAAGTCTCTACCCGCAAGACGCGCAGGATATCGAACAACTCGTTCGCATCGCCGACCAATCCATGTACAAAGTCAAAGCGCAACACAACGCACAACACAAACCGCAAACCGCCGAATAACGCCACCGCCTAATATGATTCAACCGTAGATTAGCAGGCCTGCTAATCTTGTTATTTGCGCTAAAAGCTTATCTCGTTCCCACGCTCCTGCGTGGGAATGCAGACCGGCTATGAATAAGCACAGGTTTTCTGTTTTAGAATGGCGGCAACAGAGCGGTGAGGATAAATTTTAATTAAGGAGTCTGATATATGGGGCGAAGTCGTTATCAGGTGGTAGATAAGTGTTTACCGCATTTTGTAACCTGTACGGTTTTGCATTGGATTCCGGTATTTACCCGCCCAGAAACGGTTGAAATTGTGCTGGATAGCTTGCGATTTTTACAGTCCGAGGGATTAAAAGTTTTTGGCTATGTGATTCTAGAAAATCATCTTCACATGGTTGTACAGAGTGACGACTTGGCAAGGGATATGGCGCGGTTCAAACAGTTTACAGCCAAGCAATGTTTAGTTTTATTACAGCAAAAACAAGTGAACACTTTATTAGACCAATTTACGTTTTATAAAAAAGCGCATAAGTCAGAACGTTCATTTCAGTTCTGGCAGGAAGGTTATCACCCTGAGTGGATTCAAAGTGATGTGATGATGCGACAAAAGCTTGATTATATTCATCAGAATCCTGTTAAACGGGGTTATGTAGATTTACCGGAGCATTGGCGTTATTCCAGCGCACGGAATTATGTGGGTCAAACGGGATTGCTGGAGGTTGTGCGCGCCTGGTAAGTTGGTATGCGTTCCCACGCAGGAGCGTGGGAACGAGAAGGTGTATAAAGTCAAAGCACAATACAACGCGCAACACAAAGCGCAAACCGCCGAATAACGCCAATCCCCTAATAGACAACAGCCGATACTAGGCCTGCTAATCTTGTTATTTGCGCTAAAAGCTTTAATAATAGCCCACATCCTTTAAGTAAATATTTCAAGTAAAAATGCCGTGATGACTCGCTTTAGTGCAGCTCATCGCATTCCTATCCAACAATACAGCCAAAAAACGACAATAAAACAAGCATGAAAACCAAATACAACGCCCTGCAAACCGAACAACAACACAGCCTTTTTAGTCCCGCGTTTTTAATGTCCTATTGGGCGAAAGAGTACGGTGCTTACTGCGCCAGCGGCGAAGACGACACGTTACGCGAAAAACTCAGCCATTGGGCGAATAAAGACTTCCAAAAAGAAACCGCTTCTGAAGGGCGTTTCGTGCAATTATTTTTTGTCGAACTTTGGGGGTATATCGGTTCGGGCGAACAAAACCGTGAGCAGGGCTTTACGCTCTATCCGCAGTTTCCCATCAATAACGCCGGACAACGCGGCGGCAAGGGCTACGCCGACTTAGCCCTCGGCTGGTTTGCCTTAAAAGACCACCCCGAAACGCCGCAAGTGTTATGCGAATTTAAAGACATTCGTTCCGGTCTCGATGAAAAACAAAACCGCAAAGACAACGACCGTTCACCGGTGCAACAATGCGCCGATTACCTGCATTTCGCCCGCTTGCAATACGCGCCTTACGGACACGAAAAAATTCAACCTACTTGGGGCATTGTCACCGATATGAACGAATTCCGTTTATATTGGAAAGCCAAAATGCCGGGGCAATACCAGCGTTTTATTCTCAAACCCAACATCATGAAGGAACAATCGCTCAGCCTGCTGGCGGATAGCGAACAGGCACGCCAACAACGGTTTTTATTCAAAACCCTGTTTCAAGCCGACATGCTCCTTAATCGCGGCAACGAATCGGCCTTGCTCAAACTGCTCAATGCCCAGCAAATCCAAGAAAAAACCCTCGAAAAAACCTTCTATTTCGAATACCGCGCCTACCGCGAAGCCTTATTTAAAACGCTGGTTAAAACCAATGCCGACCACTACCCGGCGCAAAAACTGGTACGCCTCACCCAAAAACTGCTCGACCGCTTGCTGTTTATTATGTTTTGCGAAGACATGGGGGCGCATCTTGAATACCCGGTAAATCTGCTGCGCGATTTAATGGTCGAAGGCTCGCAGGACACAAGCTACAACCCGCAAGCCAACGATTTTTACGAAGAAAAAGTAGCGCGCCTGTTTAAAACGATGCGACTGGGCGGCACGCTATGGAATCACAGCATCAACAAATTCAATGGCGGATTATTCGCCGCCGATGACGATTTAGAAAACCTGTTTATCCCTAATCACATCTTTTTTACCCCGATGCAGGGCGCAACCGAACAGGCGATGAAAACCGAAAAACACACCTTGCTGTATTTTTCCGCCAACTACAATTTCGGCATCGAAGACGGCGGCGAACGCACCATCGGCCTCTACACCCTTGGGCGTATTTTCGAGCAATCCATTACCGATCTTGAAATCATGGAAGCCGAAGCCGCCAACGAAGAATCGCTGATGAAACTCAGCAAACGCAAAACCGACGGCGTGTACTACACCCCCGAATGGGTCACTGAATATGTGGTTGAGCAAACCCTAGGTTTACGCCTGCGCGAATTGCAAACCGAACTCGGCTTTGAAGCCTATAGCGATTTAACCGATCCAGAAATCGATGCCGCCCACACCAAAGACGGCAAATTCACCGCCAAAAAATCCCGCGCCAAAAGCTATTTCGAAGCCCTTGAACATTACGAAGCGCGCCTAAACGAAATCAAAGTGCTCGATCCCGCTTGCGGCAGTGGCGCGTTTTTAATCCAAGCGCTCAAACGCCTATTAAAAGAACACGAAGCCATCGGCAAACAAAAAGCCCGCATCAGCTACGAGTTTAAGCAGGGCGGGCTGTTTGATGTGGGGCAGGTGTACCGCGATATTCTCTCCAAAAACCTCTATGGCGTGGACATCAACCCCGAATCGGTCGAAATCACCAAACTCGCGCTTTGGTTGCATACCGTCATGCCCGGCCAACCCTTATCCTCGCTGGATAATAATATCCTTTGCGGCAATAGTTTGGTCGATTGGGATATTCAAACCATCTTGCCCGACCTTAACGAACACCAACTCGTTAAAATCAACCCCTTTAGCTACGCCGAAGCCTTTCAAGACGTATTCGCCAACGGCGGCTTTGACGTGATTATCGGCAACCCGCCGTATATCAAATTGCAAAACATGAAAAAGGTTGCGCCGGAAGCCACCGAATACTGGGTTAAAGCCACTAAAACTGAAATTGTGACTGACGAAAACGGTCAAGTTATTGAAAACCAGGTGCCGAAATTTCGCAGCACTCAAACCGGCAATTACGATATTTATTTACCGTTTTTTGAACAATCGGTGCAACTGATTAATCCAAAAGGGCGCATGGGCTTTATCGCGCCGAGTGTGTGGGCGGTGAATGAATACGGCGCAGGGCTAAGAGCCTTTTTGCATCAAACGCAACAAATGGATCGTTGGATTGATTTCAAAAGCTACCAAATCTTTGACGAAGCGATTACCTACACCGCGTTGCAGTTTTTTACCGGCCAAGCGAATGACGGCATCAAACTGCATTTTGCCCCGCAAGGTGCGGACGATTTAGCAGGCCTGCATTGGGACGACATTACGCCATTGCCTTATCACCAACTCGACCCTAACCAGGCCTGGCAGTTTATGCCAGAAGCGGAAAGAAAGTTGGTCGAGCGGTTGAATGCGCAATGCACGACTTTGGAACAAAATTGCCAGTCAATTTCGGTCGGTATTCAAACCAGCGCAGACAATATTTACCACCTCACTAAAGTCGCAGATGGGCGTTATATTTCTCATGCCGATAAACAAAATCCATTGGAAGTTGCAATCGAAGACGGTTTAATGAAACCGCTGATTTCCGGTACAGAAGCCAAGCGATATCAACAGCCGATCACCGAAACCTATTTACTGTTTCCCTACGACCTCAGTGGTGATTCGCCGAAATTGTTCACCCAACAACAAATGCAAACCCAATTCCCGCAGGGTTGGGCGTATTTACAAACGCATGAAAAGGCTTTACGTGGTCGAGAAAAAGGTAAATTTGATAATGACGCTTGGTATCAATTTGGGCGAAACCAGAATATTGACAAGCAACATCTAAAAAAGCTATTGATTCCAAGATTGGTAAAAAATCTATTTTGCTCGCCTGATGAAGTCGGACGTTTCTGTATGGATAACGTCGATGTCGGTGGCGTGATTACCAGTGTAGAAAACTTTTATTTCTTGGCCGGTATTATCAATGCGCCAGTTGCTAATTTTGTTTGGCGTCGTATTTCCAAACCTTTTCAAAATGACTTTTATTCAGCCAATAAACAATTTATTGCCCCTTTACCCATCCCTAATGCCAACGACCAGCAAAAAGCGCAGATTGGCGAACTGGCGCAAACCTTACAAAATTTGCATTCCGAATACCGCGATAAACTCGCGCAATTCAACAAACGCCTCGCTTCCACGCAAATGCTCGCCGAACCCAAAGAACTAGCCTGGCTTTGGGCGGATATTCAACCCATTAACGAGCTTAAAAAATCCGACCAAGCCAAAGCCAGCGGCTTAAAAGGCAAAGCACTCACCGAATGGGCGAAACAACAGGCGCAAAAAGTGCTGGACAAAAACCTGCAACCCCTCGCCAGCCAACTCAACGCCAAAACCAAGTTAGTCGTGCAATATCAAGACGGCGAGCTGTGTTTACTAGCCAACGGCATCGAAGTCATTACCCAATACATCACCGATGACGAAGCCGCTTTGATTGTGCCGCAATGGCGACAAGTCATCCGCACCACCAATATTACGCCCAGCGTCACCGCCGACAAACTGGTTGGACACCTGCTCAACCTAAAAACCACCCATAACGCCAGCCTAATCCAACAACTCAACACCCTCGACACCGCGCTGGCAACCCTACAAACCCAAATCCAAACCAAGGAAACCCAACTCAACCAACACACCTACCAACTCTACAACCTCACCCAAGACGAAATCGCGTTGATTGAGGGCAATGTATAGCGTGGAATTAACCAGTAAGGAATAGCGAGAATGACAACACCAAACTTTAAATCTGAAACACGTTATTTCGCCGACGCGTTAGCCAACCTATTGCAATCGGTTGAGCGGGACTTACGTACGTCGAGTGAACCACGCACGTTGATTGAGTTAAATGAAACCACCAGGCCTGCTCAATGGCTTGCTTTTTTTGATGATTGGCAACGCCATTTAGCACAACGGCTCGATCAGATACCGAGTGCGATGAATGAGATAGCGCAAGCCGATGCGTTTTGTAGTGCGTTGAACACCCAGTTTAGTCGTGGCATTGAGGTTAAAAGACAGTTGCAGCACGCGTTGATCAGTGATTCTCGTTACATTGATATTCAAAACCAACTGCTAACAAAAGTTAGTCAGCAGTTGTCATCCAGCCTCAGTGACTTTGAGCGTTTAGTGCAAAGTATTAAGGGTGAACCTAAAGAATGGCAACAGCAATCGGAAACATTCGAGTTGAACTTGAGTTTTACGGTTGTTGATACGGACGATATTCGCTGGTCCATTCCTCCGACGACAGGTGAAGCGTTAGCGGACGCATTTAGCGTGAAGAATTTATTAACAGGTGCATTAAAAGGCATGGCATTTGTCGTTTTTGCGATTGTGCTTCTTAGCACTTGCGCAGGAAGTTAATTTTCGGGCGGAGAGTCTAACCTGTTGCTTAACGTATGTGAATAAAGCTACTTACAGGCTGAAACGTATTTGGTCGGGATGATTAAAAGGGCTATGCGCCCACTGACGGGCACCGCCGACGGTTAGTTAGCTTCACAGTGGTCAGTCACTCAGCTGGTCAACCCCGAAGTTTTATGATAACAAATTAAAACAAGGATGGTCAATTAGGGTTTTAAAAAGGCGAGTGGGTTATGCAGTGATGGCGTATAGGGGGCGAAAAGAGGATGGCTTTAAAATTGGCTTTATCAGACCTTTGAAAGGGTAATGCAACCTCTCCTGACACGCCCGAAACTCACCGCACTATGAATGCGGCGGAAGATGTTGCATTACAATAGTTTAAACCAAAGTAATTGCAAAACGTAAGATGCTTTTACGGAAGGTTTTTATAGAAAAAAGTAGCCGCACCCCTAAAGTCTGAACGCCCGAAACGATTTGTGCTACGAACACAACGACCTTATGCTGTGCGACTTAAGCGCATCTTAACTCATTATTAAGGGTTATTTCAAGAGAGGATTCCTTGGATTGGAGGTTCGAGTTGTGGCATTTCAATGAGATTGTTCAAGCAGACTATCGCGGTGACTATCGTTTTTATATCGCTTATGACGATGGCGTGGCGGGCGAAGTGGATTTGAGTGACTATCTTGAAAAAGGCCGGGTTTTTGAGCCTTTAAAGGACAAAGCGTTTTTTGCGCAAGAGAAGGTGGATTGTGGCACCTTGATTTGGCCGAATGAGGCCGATATTGCGCCGGAAACCTTGTATGAAAAGGTTGCCGCTCAAATGCCAAAAGTCGCCGAACCGGTCTCCGGGTACGAGGTTTGATGGCTGTATCGTTCTGCTCGGTCATAAGCGTGTATTTGTTTAAAAGAGTTAAAGATGCAAGTGGGTCACGATGTATATAATGTGTGAAAAAATATATATTTTTTTATATAATGGTGTCAAGTGAAAGTTGAATGGACTAAAAAAGCGCGGAAGCAGTTAGCAAAGCTGGGCAACCCTGCGGTGGCACAAAAAATATATGCAGCCGTAACGGCTTTTTCTAACGGTGAACCTGTTGATATAAAACCTTTAACAGCGCATGAGTATACGCATCGCATTCGGGTTGGTAATCACCGAATTTTAATGACGATTGCGGATGAAATTCAAATCAGTTGGATTGAAGAGGTTAAAAAACGTGATGAACGCACCTACTAACGTACAAATTATCCATCACGGTAATGTTCCTGCCTTTGCCGTGTTGCCTTATGAAACCTATCAAGCGATGATGGAAATAAAGCCAGATCAAAAGCGCACAACTTTTCCGCATGAAGTGGTGGGGATGAATGTCATTGAAGGTATGAGTTTATTAAAAGCTTGGCGTCGTTATTTTGGTTTAAGCCAAGCCGAATTGGCACAAAAAGCGGGGGTTACGCAAGCCCAGGTCGCGAACTTTGAAAATGAAAAATCGATTCCGCGCGCCGATACTTTGCTTAAATTGTCGAACGCGTTGGGTGTCAGCGCGGATTTATTATTTGATATGGATGACTAAAATCATGGCGAAACCTTTAGTGGATTGCTAAGGTCTGTTGACAATTCATTTTTGAACCACCGAGACACGAAGACACGAAGTTTTTAAGAGTTAAGTCATTGAATATCTAGAGTATTTGTTTTTGTTAATCGTTTTGACTGAGCAATAAACCCATTGAGCGATTTACCTAATATGTGATCTATCAATCAGTTACAGTAAACTGTCAACAGTCCCTAGTTAGCTAAATTTTCAACTGTATATATTTTCATTTTCTTACGCGGGTCGGAAGGTGGAAGCAAAATTATTTTGAGGTATTTATGGCAATTCCTGATTTTCAAGCTGTGATGTTGCCGGTTTTAAAAAGTTTGGCGGGTAAGGATGTGGTGAGTTCGGCGCTGATTGTCGATCAGGTGAGCGATGAATTTGCTTTAACGCCGGAACAGCGTGCCGAGTTATTGCCATCCGGCAAGCAGACGATTATAAAAAATCGAATTGGTTGGGCGATTACCTATTTGAAAAAAGCAGGCCTGGTG
>JAVETW010000094.1:0-5935 GCA_034005865.1 Thiomicrospira sp.
GAAATGGAAGAAGCGGTTGACACGGCAAAACAAGCGGGTTGTACGCAGTTGGCGTTGTTGCATTGTGTCAGTGGTTATCCGGCACCGGCGCAGGAATATAATTTGCGCACTTTGGTGGATATGCAGTCGCGTTTTGATCTGGTGGTGGGCTTGTCGGATCATACACTGGATAACACCACGGCGATAGCCAGCGTGGCTTTGGGCGCATGTTTGATTGAAAAGCACGTAACGCTAGACCGAAATGGCGGCGGGCCGGATGATCGTTTTTCACTTGAACCCACTGAACTAACCGCTTTATGTCGAGATGCCAAAACCGCTTGGCAAGCCTTGGGACAGGTGAATTATGCGTTGAGCGCCAGTGAACAGGAAAGCGTTAAACATCGACGTTCGTTGTATGTGGTCAAAGATATGGCCGTCGGCGAAACATTTAGTTCGCACCATGTTAAAAGCATTCGCCCGGGTTATGGCTTAGCGCCGAAACACCTGTCGAGCGTATTAGGCAAGACCGCATTGAAGTCGATTAAAGCCGGAACGGCGTTGGATGAATCGATGTTTGCTTAAGCAGGCCTGCTATTTGCTTGATCGCGTATTTTAAGTCCTCGCAAGCTTGGATTCGGCGACAAGCCGTATCCAAGCCTTAATCGATTAACAAGGATCGCTATGAGCTCTTCTATTTCCCTCTCAACACCGCGCCAAAATGCCTTTGGCGAAACTTACTTTGAAGAAGTGAATCATTTAAGTTTCGACAAACAGCCTTCGGAATTGGTTTTTCAAAAACACTACCATGATTTAGTGAAAGAGGAAGAGGCGTTATTTGTTGTTATCGGCACGGATTCGGGGTTGCTGTTTCGTTTTATGCAAAGCCAAGCCTTGGCGAAAAACGTGAAGTTTGTGTTTATCGAATATCCTGAGGTGATTGAAGCCGCCGGATTGAGCGACGCGTTGCAAGATACGAAAGCACAGGTGCGTTTGGTTAAAAATGGTTTCCATTTAACCCAGCTTCGCGGTGAGTTTTCCGGCTATATTATGCGCCGTAAAATTCATTTAATTCGTTCGTTAGCGGTGATGGATGCGAAAAAGAATACGCCTTATCAACAGCTTTGGGCGCATTATGAAATTGAATATGCGGCGTTTGTGCGCATGGAATTTAACGCGCAAAGTACCAAGGTGTTTGAAGAGGAACGCTTGCTGAATGCGGCGGATAATATCGTGCCTTTGGCGCAAATTAAAGCGTGTTTAGTCGGGCGGGATGTGTTGATTTTAGGCGGTGGCCCTACGTTGGATGATGCGATAGAGTGGATTAAAGCGCAGCAATCGAAGTTGGTGATCTTCGCGGCAGCGCGTATTGCCAATCGTATGGCGAGAGAGGGGATTATTCCGGATTTTTTTGTCACGGTGGATCCGTTCGATTGGAGTTTTGATAACGCGAAAGGCGTATTGGCGTTTGCCGAAAGCAGTATTTTAGTCACCAGTTATCACGCGCAACATAAGTTGGTGAGTCAATGGAATGGTGCACGTGTGTTCGGTGGCGATAAGTATGGTTTTAAAGCCCTGCATACCGGGCCGAACATTGGAGTTTCCGGGCCAACGGTGACCAATACCGCCGTGCATGTGGCGGCCTCGTTAGGCGCAAAGCGTTTGTTTTTCTCCGGGATTGATTTTTGTTTTGCGAAGGGTAAAACCCATGAGTCCGGCAGTCAAGAAGCGAAAATGTCGGATACCTTCGGTTATAAGGATGCGGCGCGTATTGAAGATTATGCGGGTAATTTGACCGAAACCACGGATGACTTTTATGCCGCGTTTCATTCGATGCAAGCTTCAGTTGCGGCGTATAAGCAACAATATGGCACAGAGGTGTATTCGTTAGGGTGGCATTCAGCCAAAATGCAGGGTGTGCCGTATATCGATTGTGCCGAAGTGGTCGTCGAAGGCGAAGATAAAACCGCTTGGTTATTGGATTTACGTGAAAAGGTCGCCTTGACGCACGAAGCGAAGCAGCAAGCGGTGGCACAAACCTGTGATGAGTTAAGCGAACAGCTCAAACGCTTTAAAAAAATGCAGGAATTGGCTGGAAAGGGCGAGGGCTTGGTGAAAAAGCTTTATGACCCCAAAACGAAAATGATGAAGTCGAAAGGCGCATTACAGGTTAAAAAACAGCATAAGAAAATCAGCGCGCTCATTGGCGAAGACGGCGATATGTTAATGAATTACCAGGCCAGTTTTTTCTATGATGCCTTTAAGCCGATAGAAGATGAACAAAATATGACTTCGGAGGAGGTCGAGGAGCAATGGCGCGGCTTCTTTAAAGGCACCAAGCAGGTGTCGGAGCATTTTATTCAGACTTTGGAAAAGGGTTTAAAACGCGCGCAATTACGCTTGCACGAATTGGCCGGAGATTGGTTGCCTTGTCAATTATTGCCTGAATGGACGCATTGGCACGAGTTTGGCCGCGCGCGCGCATGGCAGGCTTGGCATGGAGATAAGCTGTTATCGGAAACGGAGCAGGCCTGCTTAAATGAAGCTTTAGCGACGTTTGATGCTGAATATGAAAAACAAGAACATAATTATTTCTCGATGGTGCAGAAGAAGATTTCCAATGTGCCGGTGCTGTATGCACGAGCAAAGTCGGCGTTTGAGTCAGGTCAAACCGAGGAGTTAAACGCCATTATTGAGCATGCGCAGAGCTTAGAGGCGGCGGACGAAACGCAACGCGTGTCGTTTATTTCGATGCTACAAGGTTTGTTGGCGGAGTTAAGCGGTGAGGTCGATCAGGCTGTCGCTTTATATCAGTCGATCACCATGCCGTTTTTCAAAATGGAGGCATTAAAACGCACGATTAGTTTGAGTATTGCGCGCGAGGATTTTCAAACGGCGCTGGTCTCTACTGAGCAGTTGTGCGCGTTTTCGTTGGAATATTTACAGCCTTATGCCGATATGTTGGCGCTGTTAGGGCATAAGGAGATGGCGGTGGAGGTGATGCGTTTGTATATTCATAATAATGAACATACTCAGGGCGCGCGCTTGAAGTTGGTGCAATGGCTGATTCAATTACAAAAACCGACCGAGGCACTGGCGGAGCTGGACAGCTTGCTAGCGGAAAACCCGGATAACGCCGCCGCCTTGCGTCTGAAAGAATCGTTGCAGTAAACCCTTTTGCGTTTAACCAGGCCTGGTTAAACGCAAAAGGGTTCGTTCTAGGGTCTGTTGATTATTCATGTTTGAACCACAGAGATACGAAGGCACGAAGAATTTTGCTCTCGTTCCCAAGTTGTAAGGCTTTGAAAGCATTCTGCGTTATTCCCCCTCCCAACCCTCTCTCCGAGGGAGAGGGCTTTAAAAACCGCCCAAGTTGTGAGCCTGTGAAAGAATTTGTTTTGAACCACGAAGGTCACGAAGAACACGAAGATTTTCAATGTTTAGGTCTCTTTATTTTAAAATTCTTCGTGACTCTGTGACTCTGTGTCTCTGTGGTGAATTTACATGAATATGAATGCTTTCACGGCCTTGCCTGCGTGGGTGCGAGGGCTACTAATCAACCCGCTTAAGCTTTAAAGCTTCGTGACCTTCGTGGTTAAAAAAAACAAATATCTAATAGCCTCAGCATTTACTTTTCCATTTTTTCGCTTATTCCATTTAAGTTTTCTGTTACGCGCCGATATATAAATTGACGGATGTTGATGCTATTGACTCCGTTGGTTGGTAACAAAGGGTTCGAAAAAAATGAAAAATTTTTCTAAAGAATTCCTCACTAAGCCGATATAAAAAGTAACAGAGGCAGTGAACTGCCCACAAAATAAAATAGAAACACATACACAAGGAAACGACATCATGGCAATGGTAATTAATACAAACATGGGTTCGCTTAATGCACAGCGTCAATTAGACACATCTGGTCGTCAGCAAGCGGATTCGATGGAACGTTTAACCTCTGGTTTAAGAATCAACAAAGCGGCAGACGATGCGGCCGGTTTAGCGGTTGTAACGGCGATGACGGTGCAAATTCGTGGTACGGATATGGCGATTCGTAACGCCAATGACGGTATCGGTATGATTCAAACGTTAGATGGTGCATCGCAAGAAGTAGTGAATATGTTGCAACGTATGCGTGAGTTGACCATCCAGTCAATGAACGGTACCTATAACATGTCAAACCGCGTACAAATGGATGCGGAAGTTAAACAGTTACAAAACGAGATTCAACGTATTGCCGATACCACTAAGTTCAACGGCATGAATATTATGAATGCGAGTACGTTTGGTGCGGGTGCAGTATCCGCTTCGTTTGCCGGGGTGAGCGCGGGCGCAATTTCAGCGGCGCAATCAGCGGCTTCAGCGATGAAATTACACGTGGGTTGGGAAGCACCCAGTGCAAACCGTATCGGGATTGCGTTGATGAACTTCTCTACCTTGAGCGCCTTAACTATTACATTGGCCAGCGGTATTTCAACGTATGGTTCGGCGTTGGTGTTAGGTTCGACTGCGTTGAGTGTGATAGATCGCAATCTTTCAGTTATTAGTACGATGCGTGCAACTTGGGGTGCATACCAAAACCGTTTGGAATATACCGTGAGTAACTTGTCAAACGTACAGGAAAATATTACTGCGTCGCGTTCACGGATTCAGGATGCGGATTTTGCGAAAGAAAGTTCTAACTTGGCGAGAACGCAGGTGCTTCAACAGGCCGGGATGAGTATGTTGAGTCAGGCGAATCAGCAAAAACAGCAGGTCATGTCGCTGTTGCAGTAAATGATGTATAAAAATTTTAAAAAAAGTAGTTAAGTTTTATCCACGTCAGTCGATATAAAGAGTGAAGAATAAAAAAGCCTCATAGAAGGCGAATTCAAACACTTGTTTTTAAAACAAAAAGGAGAGTTATCATGGCTATGGTCATTAACACAAATATGGGTTCTTTGAATGCACAACGTTTGTTAGATCAATCATCACGTGCACAAGCAGACTCAGCAGAAAGATTAACTTCAGGGTTAAGAATTAACAAGGCAGCGGATGATGCCGCTGGTTTAGCGGTCGCAACTGGGATGACAACTCAGATTCGCGGTACAGATCAAGCGATTCGTAATGCGAATGATGGTATCGGTTTAGTACAGACATTAGATGGCGCATCGGATGAAGTTGTAAATATGATGCAACGTATGCGTGTGTTGACTCTCCAGTCAATGAACGGTACATACAACATGTCTAACCGTAGTCAGATGCAGGCGGAGTTTGGTCAGTTACAAAACGAAATTCAGCGTATTGCGGATACAACTAAGTTCAACGGCATGAACATTATGAACGCAAGTTCGTTCTCAGCCGGTGTGGTATCGGCGAGTTTTGCCGGAGTGAGTGCGGGTGCGATTTCAACCGCTCAGGATGCGGCGGCAGGTATGAAAATTCATGCCGGTTGGGAAGCCGCGAGTGCTAACCAAGTAAAAATTGCGTTAATGAACTTCTCGAGTTTGAGTGTATTAGCGACGCATTTGGCGAGTGGCGGTATGTCAACTTATGGTTCCGCCCTAGCGCAAGGGTCAGTAGTATTGAGTATTATTGACCGTGGTTTGTCGGTTATCAATACTATGAAAGCAACTTGGGGTGCGTACCAAAACCGCCTAGAGTACACTGTGAGTAACTTGGCGAACGTTCAAGAGAACATTACAGCTTCACGTTCACGTATCCAAGATGCGGACTTTGCAGCAGAAAGCTCTCAGTTAGCGAGAACTCAGGTGTTGCAACAGGCTGGGATGAGTATGCTTAGTCAGGCTAACCAAAACTCTCAGAACGTGTTGTCGCTAATTCGATAAGCGTTAGCTAACAAGGCATAAGGAGGGGTTGATATGGAGATTCAAACCAATACCATCTCCCCTCCTGCTGTGACGGTGAATCCGGTAGCGGAATCAAAAACGAAACTTGAAACCTCGCCGTCGTCACAACAGGAAAA
>JAVETW010000037.1:0-25161 GCA_034005865.1 Thiomicrospira sp.
AATTCAAATTGCCGTTATTATTTGAACCGCGCTTTTTTAATCAATCACTTACATCAAAATGTCAACAGGTTTTAGGCTATTGCCAATAGGTTGGCGCTAGATGCGGCTAATTAGGCGATGGGTATAATAGCGACGGCAATGCTAAAGTAAATCAGGATACCGATAATATCGGCCATCGAGGTAATCAGGGGGGCGCTGGCGGTAGCGGGGTCTATGCGCAGTTTACTGAGTAAAAACGGTAGGCTCATGCCCATTAAGCTGCCCACGACGACGACCGCGACCATGGATAGGCCGACCACTCAAGCGAGCGCTTCGCCGCCTTGCCAAAAGCCGATGAGGGCAATCGCTCCCCCCATTGTTAGGCCTAGCGCGGCCGCAACCGACACTTCTTTAAATAGTAGCTTTCCCCAATCAGCGAGGCGTACATCACCAGTCGCCAGCGAGCGTACCATGAGTGTGGACGATTGCGCACCGGCGTTGCCGCTGCTGCCAATAATGAGTGGTAGGAAAAACACCAGCGCGACAACTGCGGCAATCATGTCTTCAAAGGTGGCAATCGCCAGGCCTGCAAAAATATTCACAAACACAAGCAGTAGCAGCCAGCCGATGCGTTTGCGGTAGAGTAAAAGCGCACCGGCATCGTTGATATTGAGGTTAATCACGCCGACCGAGCCCATTTTATGAAAGTCTTCGGTGGTTTCGGCTTCGGCGACGTCTAATATATCGTCCACGGTGACCATGCCGAGCATTACGCCTTCGTTATCCACTACTGGCAGGGCGTTTAAGTCGTAGTGTTGCATCATGTTAACGGCTTTTTCGCGATCCTCTTGCGCATGAATATAAATCACCCGATGGTCCATGAGTTGTCGAATGAGCATGGTGGGATCGGCAGCGAGCGCGAGTTTGCGAATGTGGAGGGCATCGGTAAGGCGTTGTTGTTCATCGGTGATAAACAGGGTGTTCATGCGGGTGCTGTCTTGATGGAGGCTGCGCAAGTAATTGAGCGCTTGTTCAACGCTCCAGTTTTCAGGGATGGCAACATAATCCGGGCGCATTAAGCGGCCAACACTTTCTGCTGGATAGCCTAATAGCAGTTGTACTTCTTTAAGTTTGTCATGGGGAAGACGTTGGGTTAGCGCTTGTACAATTTCGGCGGGTAATTCGTCTAAAAACGCAGCACGGTCGTCGGCATCAAGGTTTTTGACGAGGTGGAGGGCGTCTTCGTCGCTTAGCGTGCCCAGTAGGTCTTCTTTTTCCGCGTGCGGTAGATAGGCAAACACTTTCGCCGCTGTTTTGCGCGGTAAGGTGCGAAAAAATAAGATTTGCGTTTGCTTGGCGAAGTCTTCAAGTAAGCTGGCGATGTCTTGTACTTCGAGTTGCGCAATACGCTGGCGTACGCTGTCGAATTGGCGCGCATTGAGTAGGGCTTCGAGCTCACGCAAGCGGTCGAGCTGTACTTTGTGGCTGTAGTGGGGTTCGTAATTCCAAGGGTAAGTCATGCGCTTAGGCCTAAGGTCTGTTGACAGTTTGTTTTGGGCCACGATGGCTAGGGTTGCACCAACTGGTCGAGGCGCTGATAACGCGGCGCACGTTTGAAGTTCCGTGGTTTAATTGTCGCTATTGTAACAGGCGCGAGTATAGCACGCGAGTATGACAAGGCGGTGACAGCACAGGCCTGCCAATTTGGGTCTCTAAGACGGGCTAGATAAACAGATAGATTAGCAATAAGCCGAGGGCGAAACGATACCAAGCAAACGGTGCCATGCCGATACGATTAATCCATTTTAAGAAAAGCGCAATCACTAAATAGGCGCTGGCGAAAGCGATCAGCGTGCCGCCTGCGAGAAATTGCCAGTGGATGGGGAGGTCTGATTCGATGAGGTCGATGAATTTGAGTATGCCTGCGCCTAAAATCAGCGGAATGGCGAGTAAAAATGACAGGCGGGCAGCCGCTTGGCGGGTGAGGCCGATTAATAGCGCGGCGGTGATGGTGATGCCGGAGCGCGAGGTGCCGGGAATAAGCGCGAGGGCTTGGGCAAAGCCGATAATGGCGATGTCTTTGTAGCTGAGGGTGTGCTCGTCGCGGATTTGTTTGCCTTTGACATCTGACCACCACAGTAGCGCGCCGAAAATGAGGGTGGTGGCCGCGATGATTAAGGGGTTGCGCAATGATTGTTCGATGCCGTTATTGATTAAGAAACCGAAAAATATCGCCGGTAGGCTGGCGAAAATAATCAGCCAAGCCAGTCGGCTGTTTGTGGTTGTACGTCGGGTTATCAGTGAAGCAGACCAGTCGTGTGTCATGCGCCAGAGGTCTTGGCGAAAATAGATGATCACCGCCAACAGGGTGCCGACGTGGACGGCAACATCGAACGCTAAACCTTGATCAGGCCAGTCCAGCAGTTGCGGCAGGAGTATTAAATGACCTGAGCTGGAAATGGGGAGAAATTCGGTGATGCCTTGAATAAGCGCTAACCAAATCACTTGTATCCAATCTAGCGTCGGTTGCATATTGACTCCTTTTAGCGGTTTATCGGGCGCTGTTTTATCTCAAACAAGCCCTTAAAGGTGTGTTATCAGGTTTTTGCAGGCCTGGTTAAAGTTGGCGCCGTAAATCACGCAGTTTAAAGCCGATCAGCGGCAGGTCGAGTTGTTTGCTCAGGGCGATGACTTTAAAGTTTTCGCCCATTTCATTCGGTAGGGTCAGGGTTTTTATTTGTTGGGCGATTTTAAGTTGTTCGGTGACTGATGCCTTTGGTTGTTCGGCCATTTCAAGTAATCCGCTGGCCATTAAAAAGTGGGCTTGGGTGGTATAACCGGCGACTTTGAATTTGGCATCAAAAGCGGCTTCGGCGACGGCGGTAAAATCGACGTGGGCGGTTATATCTTGCAAGCCCGGATAGAAGAAGGGGTTGCTATGGGCGCGATGTTGATAATGACAGCGTAACGTGCCCATGTGGCGTGCCGGTTGGTAATACTCGTGGCGCGGATAGCCGTAGTCGATTAATAGCACTAAACCGGCGCTTAAAAAGTCGCTAATTGATTGTAGCCATGGCGCTATATGCAGATTCACTTCGGTGTGATAACCGCGTTCGGCGGGTTCGCCGATGTGTTTTAGCAGCTGATTGGCAAAGCGTTGCAGTGCGGGTTGGGTAATGGGTTGATATTGCCAATCGAACTGTTGTGTCTGTTCGTTCCAGACTACATAGGCGTGTGACTGTTGCGCCGGTTCGAGTTTGATACGCTCCACCGGCATTGCATCGAGCACTTCGTTGGCCAGTACAACCGCTTGCAGGGGGCGGCTGGGGAGTTGGTCAAGCCAGACGACTTTTTGCGCCAAATGCGCGGGTAGGCTTTGCAGGGTTTGTTGTTGTATCTGCTTTAAGTCGCCGCTGAGTTCAATAATAAAATAGTGCTCAAAATCGACATTCAGCCGCTCAAGTTCAAGCAGAATGTCGCGAGCCATTATGCCGCGACCGGCGCCGAATTCGATAATATTGGGCGTGCTGAGTTGACTAAGCACTTGCTGCGTTTGGCGTGCTATACAACGTGAAAATAGTGGCGAAATTTCCGGTGCGGTAATAAAGTCGCCTTCAGCGCCAATTTTAGGTAATCCGTTGGCGTAATAACCTAGCCCGGGGGTATATAAGGTAAGCTGCATAAACTGTGCAAACGTCAGTTGGCCGTGGCGGTGCAGATGTCGGCGAATTTTGTCGCTCAGTTGCACGCTGCGTTGTTTTGCGTTGTCATTCGGTTCTGGAAGGGCTTTATTCGGTTTGGCGGTCATTGATTATCGGCGTTTTATTAGAATTAAGCGCGCTATTATAGGGGAGCTTCGTGCTTGCGCCTAGTGTGTTTTGCGCTAGGGTAACGGTCTATTTTATTTGTCGTGGTTGCTTTTTAGACGGTAGCTGAGCTGAGATTGCGTAGAATCATGGTATCCGCGCTTGGATTGGCAGGCCTGCTGAACGTTTTGGCCGTTTTTAAGCGTTTTAAAATGACGTTATTAGATACTTTTAACTAAAAGTCGTTAAAATGACGTGCGTAAGCTATTTTGGGGATGAGGAAATTTATATGAAAGTCGGCATTCAAAAAGTCCATGAAAATGAGTGGTTGGTGCAGTTTGGCTGTGCGGTGATGCGCCTTGACCGTTTTTCGCTGGAATTGCTCAATATCACGCTGGAGCATATGCTGGCGTTAGAGCATGGCGAAAATCATTCGACGTTAAAAAGTTATGTCAAATTGGGGTTAAAACTCAAACAATTAAGTCCGACCGATATGCAGACGATGATTCGTCATGCCTCTAATAGTGATTTGGTGATTTTGATGGCGCTGGCAAAAGATCCTGAGCTGAATGAGAAGATTTTTCAAAATGTCGGCGGTATTTTAGCCAAACAAATGGAGTCGGACCTGTTTAATAACCCACTGCCTGACGTTCAGCAGGCTAAAGAGGCGATTAAGCGTCTAGTCGAGAAGATGTTTGAGCTCGATAGCAAAGGCCAAATTGAATTTATTGATGCGTCTACGCAGTATATTTGAGGCGAATACATGGAAATTAAAGCGAAGCGTCAAGCCAATGGCGAATATATGATTGAAATCGGCCCGGTGATTTTTAATTTACCGCAACCGGTGGTCGAGGCGTTGCATCAAGTGATTAACGACCGCGGTAATAAACAAACGCCTGCCGATAAAGCGCGCACCGAAAAACGCTTGGCCGCTTATCGAAGTTTGGCGAATAAACTTGCCGTTATTGAAGACCCGTTGATGCAAAGCTTGCTGACTCAAATTCGCCCAGAGCAAATGGTAACTTTGGCGCGTATGGCCAGTGATGACTCTGTGTATCAGAAAATTGTGCGTAATCTATCGCGGCAAAATGCGCGTCAGTTCGAAGAAGATTTTGCCCGTATTAGTAAAATCAGCGTTCATCAGGCTAGCAGCCAAATGGAGTTGATGTTGCCGATTTTGAAAAAAGCGATTCAAGCACGCAAGCAAATCCAAGCCCAAGGTTAGCGAGCTATGCGTTAGACGTGTTTTGTGCATGGCAAAGTCAAGGCTTAATCTGTGCGCTCACGGTAGAGGCTAAGTCCAACATCTTTCGCGTTAGTGATGGCTTGTGGCTTATGTAGAGTTAGTTTCACCGCATCCAATACGCCAAATTGTTGAAATAAATGACTAATCAGCTGTTGTGCTAGGGTTTCCAATAGCTCAAATTGCGTGTTTTTGCAAAGGGTTGCAAGGCTTTGCGCGACGGCGGCATAGTCGAGGGTATCGCCGAGTTGATCGGTTTGTCCCGCTTGTGCCAAGCTGCGGTAAAGTTGCACATCAATATACACGGGTTGCGTTTGACATCGCTCCCAAGGATGCACCCCTATCACCATGTCGATTTTTAAACCTTCAATAAAAATACAGTCGCGCTCGGCTTGCTTCATGTCGAATTCCGTTTAATGCTAGAATATTGGCCTTTTATTTTATAGGAAATTGCCTCCGATGAACGAATTCTTCTGGTTAGCAGGCCTGGTGATGGCGGCGTATGTATTAGGCTCGATTTCATCAGCCATTATTGTGTGTAAGCTGATGGGGTTGGGCGATCCGCGCGAAGCAGGTTCCGGTAATCCCGGCGCCACCAATGTTCTACGCATTGGGGGCGACAAGGGTAAAACCGCGGCGGCCATTACACTCGCAGGTGATATGCTCAAAGGCGTCATCCCCGTATTAATCGCGCATGCATTGAATCTTATGCCGGCCGCCATTGTATTGGTTGGTTTTGCCGCGTTTATCGGTCACCTCTATCCGGTATTTTTTCAATTTAAAGGCGGAAAAGGCGTAGCGACGATGATGGGTGTGTTGTTGGCGCTCAATTTTTGGGCGGGTTTAGCGGTCGTTGCCACTTGGCTGTTTGTCGCCAAGGTATTAAAAATTTCTTCCCTATCGGCATTAATCGCCAGTTTATTAGCACCGGTTTACCTGTACTTCATTAGCGCCGAACTCACTTGGGTTGCTATCGCCACATTGATGACATTGATTCTATTTTGGCGACATCGCAGTAATATCCGCCGCTTACTGAATGGCGAAGAAAGCCTGATAAAAACTAAGTAAAAGGCCATGGCAGGAACTAGCAGGCCTGCTAATTCCTGTTATGGCCGTGAGTTTATGTTTGATTTTTAAGTATTTCACACACCTCTATGTTTACTGTAACGAATTGTGCCCAAGACATTTGTTTACTGTAAACGTGTTCATACTGTTTTTGTACATTACAAATAGAGGGTCGATTTTCGTAAATCGAGCAAAGATTGGTATTTAAATTGAGGTGTTGGCATAGGCCATCACCTCGATCTAGGAAAGCGGTTTGGGGAGATAGGTTCACATGCTTACAACAAAGTCCGCATTGTGAGCAGGGAAACTCAGTGATTTCCATCAAAACTTAAAGGTTTGGCCTGATTTCATAAATGTATTGAACTCAGATAATGTCTTAAATTGCAAAGTGGAACCAAATTGTTGATTGATGTCTTCTAGACTCTTAACAAACAGTTCAGCATTCCAGTTTGTTATCGCGTTGTCCATTCCAAAAAATGCTTCATCAAATGCTTCTTTTCGCTCGGCAAAATAAGTGTCAAAATAGTTTTGTAAAATACGCTGTTCTTTTTGAGAACGTTCTATAGAAGCTAAACAAATGGCTTCTATCCGTTGTCGTTGTTCTCTTGCTAATTTGACAACTTCCGCTTCACCAAGTGCTATTAAGCCTGAGCTGTGTAGCATATTGCCGATAAAGTATCCAACTCCCGCACCAATGATTGCGCCAACAACCGGTATTGGAATTGCAACTTGACCCAGCGCGCCATAATAAAAGGCGCTTGTGCTGGTAATAGCGGTATGGCTTATTTCAGACAGTAGCTCTTCCGCTTTAATTTCGCCTTTGGCGTATTTGACAAGAGATTTTGATGCCGAAATAACACCCGCTGCCATGGCAATGGGCGCATTCGATTTAGTTAACGCTTTTGCAAAAGTCTCACCAAAAACAAGGCTGGAGGTGTGAACCATTCCTTTGCTCATGGCAGTTACTGTGTAGCCTCCAGCAAACCCCTTTGCCGAATCAATACAAGTATTCACTAGGGCTTTACCCAAGTCAATGTCGCCATTTGCATACGACGTGCCATTAATAACAATACTAATACCACCGGTAAAAGCTGCGCCGTATAAGCCTCCCTTTACTCCTGATTTGTTCATATCCACAAGGGTAGACTTGGTTTTAAAATTGGTAGAAATTTGCTTTGCTGTATCTGATTTTGTGCTGTTGAGCGCTTCCTCATAAGTAGTTCCTCTGGAGGCGACACCGTCATGACTCAGCGTTTCCATGTTGTTTGCAGTAACATCAGCATATTGTGACGCTTTAATTGTGTTCGTTTTGGCTAGTTTTTCAGCCGCTTGACCAACACGTTCTGCTTGGTCGGCAGGTGCCAACCGCCCCATGCCTTCATATTTTGCGTCTGCTAGAGCGGACGTAGTGGGGTGAACTTTTCCAAGAGGTGTTTGGGCTATTTGTTTTTCACCATAAGACTTTGCTTGAATTTCACGCAAAATAGTCTTGCCCCCCCTCATAATTACAATATCCGCAGGAGCATGAGGTAACCCCATTTCAGCGGTTGTCTTAGCCACTAAGTCACTATCTTTAAGTAGCGCATCAAAGTTGAATTTAATTGTTTCAAGTTGCTCAAACATGTGACCTTGCGACTTCAATCCGTCAACATTTTTTAGTCTGTTAGCTAATTGGCTCAAGCGCTCCGTGTCTTGGAATAGGGATATAACACGCTCAGTCACATCCATACTTAGCTCAAAACCTGCTTGACTTGATGTCAAGTTGCTTAGGTCATCTCTAACCTTTTGTTGTTCCATATCAATGACTCCTCTTGAGCATTAATCAGTCAAAAAGAATGATTTAGTTTTGACATGGTAAGAAATCGCGTAGGACTCTTTTAGTTTATGTGCAGAGTCTGCAGTCAGTGTGCCGTTTTTATCGAGAATTGGCACCTCCATGAGCGACTTTATCGTCTGTGCTAATGACATAGTCATAAATAATCCCTTTTGGTCTGATTCAGAAAATTCATTAAAGTCGTTTTTGGCCGCAACTAACTCTTGCATTCCAGGTAAAAAGTTTGTTAGAAAGTGTGCGTTAAGCCTTTCAAGAATGTTATTAATTTCTTCAAAGCGTCTAGTAATACCGTTTGTTGCGACCATTGCTGTTTTACATTGTTCCGCTTCAGTTTTTGCTTTAATAAGATTAGATGCAGCTACTTCTTTAGCTTCCGCTGCTTTTGATGCAAGCATCATTCCGCCCACCGCTAAAATTGGAGCGGTAACAATACCGCCTAATACAGCCATGCCGCCAGCCATGCCGCCAGCCATGCCAAACCCACCTGCCGCGAGCGAACCACCCCCTAGCCATGCAAGCGTAGCATTTGTTGCCGCTGCACCACTTAATGAGGCGATAGCCGTTCCCGTACTCGCTTTTGCTAGTAGTCCCACAGAACCATAGGCTGCCATGCCAGCTAAGCCACCAGCGCCAACAGAGGTGACGCCACCAGTTAAAATATTTTGTACATTCATGCTGGCTACTTTTATGTCGTCCATTTGTTCATTAGTAACAGGCGCTAATGATCCTGCTGCCCAAAGCTTGGACTCATCAAAGTCAATGTTTTGTATTTGCTTGTATGCTTCAACAAATGGGATGAGTGATTTTTCATAGACCGAAAATTTAGTTTTCCCCAACGCTTCTAATTGTGTTTGCGCTTCTTTTCTAGTTTTGCCTAAATCATCGAGCGCTTTGTCTAAGATAGATTCTGCTTCTGCGTTGATTTCATTTGAGTCAGAATAGTCTGAATAAGCATCATAGCCTTTTTTAGCACCAAAACCTGCTGCCAAAAGCGCGGCTCCGCCAAGAATAAATGGAATTGGCATTATTATCCCTCCATCAAAATGTTGGCTTCACGGACAAGAATAAGTTGTCGAACAACCCAGTTCTCCATATCTTTGATGCTAATTGAATCTAATTCCAAAGCTTCGGCGATCTCAAAAATCAATCCCTTTTCTAGTTCATGGTAGTCGCCATTGGCATATGCAACGCCAATTAATTCAAGCATTAAAGCAACTTTATCGCGGCGAGATTCAAATATAGATGTCAAGTTTGGGAGGTCTAAGGAATCGATAGTTTGTGGGTTCGAACATTGAAATCTCAAGGTTTCTAGTATGGTTTTTTGTTCTTGCCAAAGCTGGCCATCGGCGTGTGCCACCATTTCAGCTAATTTTAGTAGAGCGCCTTGTTGCACGGGGTTTAAGTTGGTTACAAACAATGGAGTGTCCTTATTTTAATGGTGTTAATTGCAGGTTGCGGAGTGGATTAAATCTCTTAATAAAAAGCATATTGCTCCGACTAGGGAGCAATATTAGGTATAACATCTGCAAAAATCAAGCTCCTTCTGCGGAGCATGTAATGAATATCATTGGCCCTCAAATAAAATCACTGCGATTAAGGAACGGCTGGACACAGGAGCAGTTCGTTGCACGCTGTCATTTGATAGGGTTTTATATCAGCAGAGGTACGCTTGCTAAAATAGAGGTTAAAAAGCGAGGTGTTTCAGATATTGAGGTAAAGCTTTTATCAGAAGTTTTAAAAACCTCAACGGATGTGCTTTTGAATACTCAGTTTAAAGCGGATGATATTCCGACCAGGCCTGGTTAAAGCCTGGTTGTGGTGAAGTGAACCTTTAGGGGTTGATGGGTTTTTGCATCCGTTGTTGGTGTTGCTGTTTGTGTTGCTGGTGCTGTTGCATACGTTGTTGATGTTGTTGTTTTTGCTGTTGATGGCGTTGCATATTTTGTTGATGCATCTGCATTTTTTCGTCACGTATCTGTTGGTTATCTTCACGCATTTGCTTTTTTTCTTCGCGCATTTGTTCGCGTTCGCGTTTTATTTTTTCGCGCTGTTGTTCACGCTGCTGTTGCATTTGTTGGGCTTGAGCTTTGGCGGCTTCGCCAATACTGGGGTCGGCGTATACCTTGTGTGCGCCTGTGAGTGCAAGGCTAAAAATCAAGGCAAGATGAAGTTGTTTTGACTGTAGCATGATAATTTCCTAGGGTTGTGAGTGGCAAGGTGGGTGTAAGCTGTCGAGCGGCCAGCGTGCTTTGGCGGCAAAGTCAAGATCGTTATGTTCTCCGGCCAGCAGTCTTTGTGCGCCGGCATAGGCAATCATCGCGCCATTGTCGGTACAGAACTCGAGGCGCGGATAAAAAGCCTGTCCTTTGCGTTTGGTCATGAGTTGGTCAAGTTTGTAACGGATTTCTCGGTTGGCGCTAACCCCGCCGGATACAACAAGCCGGTTTAGGCCTTCTTGTTCAAGTGCGCGTTTACATTTTATGGTGAGGGTGTCGGCGACGGCCAGTTCGAAGGCGCGGCAAATATCGGCACGGGTTTGGTCGGTGTCGTCACCTTGTTGTTGTGCTTTTTGCCAAGTATTGAGGCTAAAGGTTTTTAAACCGCTAAAGCTCATATCTAGTCCGGGGCGATCCACCATTGGGCGCGGAAAGTGGTAGCGCGTTTCGTCGCCTTGTAGAGCAAGCTTTGAGACTATGGGCCCGCCCGGATAGCCTAAGCCGAGCATTTTGGCGGTTTTGTCAAACGCTTCACCTGCGGCATCATCCAATGTGTCGCCGAGCAGTTTATAACGACCGATACCATCAACACGAATAATCATGGTGTGACCGCCGGATACGAGTAAGGCGATAAAGGGAAAGGCGGGCGGGCGGGGTTCGAGCATGGGAGCAAGTAAATGGCCTTCCATATGATGTACGCCAATCGCCGGAACGTCCCATGCAAAGGCAAGGCTGCGCGCTATCGCGCCCCCGGCCAGTAGCGCGCCGATTAACCCCGGCCCTTTGGTATAGGCGATAGCGTCAATTTTAGGTTGGTCGGCTTGTTGAAGTGCTTGCTGTATTAGGGGGAGGAGTTTGCGAATATGGTCCCGAGAAGCCAGTTCGGGCACGACCCCGCCGAATTCGGCGTGTAGGGCAACTTGGCTGTAAAGTGTGTGGCTGAGTAGTCCGCGTTGGCTATGGTAGACGGCAACGGCCGTTTCGTCGCATGAGGTTTCGATACCTAACACGGTGATAGCAGGGGGGGTAGACTGGTTGGACATGATGAACTCGTTTTGCTTTAGTAAGTTTCAGCGATGATTTTAACAAAATTATTTGCAAATAAGGTCAGGCAAAATTATAATCTTGCTCTTTATTTATCCCGCTTGGGATAAAACCGAAATTTTTTTCAATTAATTCAAAGAAGAAGCTTTATGCCAATTGTAAAAGTAAGAGATACCGAACCATTTGACGTGGCCCTACGTCGCTTTAAGCGTGCTTGTGAAAAAGCAGGCGTGTTAACCGAGTCACGTAAGCGTGAATTCTATGAAAAACCAACCTGGGCGAAAAAACGCATGAAGGCGGCCGCAGTTAAGCGTTTAGCGAAGCGCTTGTCGCGTGAGCGTCGTCGTCTGAACGGTCGTCCGTTTTAAGACGGGTTGGCGAGTCAATGACAGATTATAAAGCCAGCTTAACCGAAGAAATGAAGCGCTGCATGAAGGCGGGCGAAAAAGAGCGCTTGATGGTTGTGCGCTCGTTGCTTGCCGCTATCAAACAGCAGGAAATTGACCAGCAGTTGACTTTGGATGATGCGCAAATTTTGGCCGTGCTGGATAAGGCGTTAAAGCAACGTCGTGATTCCTTGGCGCAATATACTGAAGCCGGACGCGAAGATTTAGCTGAGCAAGAAGCTTATGAAATTTCGGTCATACAAAGCTTTATGCCCCAGCCGTTAGAGGAAGGCGAAATTGCGCAGATGGTTGCCGAAGCGGTTGCACAAGTTGGGGCGAGCTCTATGCAGGATATGGGCAAGGTAATGGCTTTGCTTAAGCCGAAGATGCAAGGGCGCGCGGACATGGCAGTCGTGAGTCAAAAAATTAAAGCCAGTTTAAGTTAGTTTTATATACTGCGTTATCATTGATAAAACCCGTTGACGTTATGTTAATGGGTTTTTTGTTTTTTATCTCTTCCTTTTGCGCTAGAGGTGTTCATGCCTTATAAGGGTGCGATTCCACGTGAGTTTATTGATACGTTATTGGCGCGCGCCGATATTGTTGAGGTCGTGAATCAGCGTGTTCCGCTTAAAAAAGCGGGCGTGACTTATAAAGCCTGTTGTCCGTTTCATCAAGAAAAAACCCCTTCCTTTAATGTTAATCCACATAAGCAGTTTTACCATTGTTTTGGTTGTGGCGCACACGGCGACGCGTTGAAGTTTGTTATGGATTATGACGGTTTATCGTTTGTGGAGGCGGTAGAGTCGCTGGCCGCCAGTTTAGGGTTGGAGGTGCCGCGCGAAAAGCAAACCCCTAAGCAGCGTGAGCAAGCGAATAAGTCGCGTGATTTGTATGATGTGATGTTGTTGGTGGCGAAATTTTATCGTCAACAATTGCGTGATCATCCGCAAGCCGAAGCGGCGAAGGATTATTTGCGCGCGCGTGGGTTAACTTCGGCGATTGCGCAAGCGTATTTTATTGGTTTTGCCCCACCGGGTTGGGATAGTTTGGTGGCGGGCTTGAAGCCGGATGCAGCATTTAAGGCTCAGCTTATTGAGTTGGGTTTGTTGGTGCAAAAGGACGACGGTCAAACTTATGATCGTTTTCGTCATCGCATTTTGTTTCCAATCCGTGATGGTCGTGGACGAGTCGTGGGGTTTGGTGGGCGTGTGTTATCGGCAGATGAGCAGCCAAAGTATCTGAATTCGCCGGAAACGCCGATTTTTCATAAAAGCTATGCGCTGTATGGCTTGTATGAGTTGCGTCAGTCTCGGCAGAAGTTTGACAATATTCTTGTTGTCGAAGGCTATATGGATGTGGTCGCATTGGCACAATTTGATGTACGCAATGTGGTAGCGACCTTGGGAACGGCGACCACACAAGAGCATTTGCAGATGTTGTTTCGCCAAACGCATGAAATTGTGTTTTGTTTTGATGGCGATAATGCGGGGTTGAAAGCGGCATGGAAGGCGTTGGAATTGGCTTTGCCGATGATGGAGCAGACGCGTTCGGTAAAGTTTTTGTTTTTACCAGATGGGGAGGATCCAGATTCGATGGTGCGCAAAGAAGGGGCGCAGGCGTTTCGTCGCCGGGTCAGTGAGGGGCAGACTTTGTCGCAATTTTGGCTGCTCGGGTTGCAAAATAAACTCAGCGTCCCTATAGCTTATCAGGAAGGGCGTGCGCAGTTGGTGGCGTTGGCGCAGCCGTATATTCAGCAGGCGCATGGGCTGTATCAGTATTTGCTGGTGGAGGCATTGGCGGAGTTGGTGGGGTTGCCCGCTTGGCGTTTGGAGAAGCAGTTGGGGGTTCGTAGTGGGTTTGCTACCTTTAAGCCAAGTGCTGATAAGCGTGCGAATGTAGCGTCCGATGTGCCGCAGGTGATGAGTTTGGCCAAGCACTTGGTGTGTATTTTGCTTAAACGGCCGGATTGGGCGAGTGCGTGTGAGGCGTTTATCGGTTTGCCGTTGAGTCAGTCGCAGCGACGTGATGATCGTTTGTTGTATGGGGTGATGCAGGTATTGCTGACCACATTTGATGCGGCTGAGGCTGTTGTCTGGATGCGCCAGCATTTTGCGCAAGAATATGCGTTTATTCAAGCGCGTGTTCTGCCGGATGACGATGAAGCTTTGAAAGTTGAGTTTGAACAAACGGCGATTCGTTTACTCGATGAGTTGGAGGCGTTAAGTTTAGCGCAGCAGGGGTTGAATGACCATACCCTTAAAGCGTTACAAGTTTTTTTTGCACAACGTAAGCGATAGTAGGTTTGGGGCAGAATCCAACAATGGTTGGGGGTATATCTTAGTGTTCGGCGTTAGTTGGGGTTAAAAAACAAAATAACACTATGTTTTTTTGTATAATTTAGGGTTCGGTTTTTGGATGACAGGCTGGGCGAAGGTCGGTTTTAGTAATCGTTATTTGAGGCAAACATGACAAAAGTAGAGAGAAAACAGCAGTTAATTGATTTGATTGAGCGTGCCAAGGATTTAGGCTATCTCACCTATGCGGATGTAAACGACGTTTTGCCTGACGATATCGAAGAAGATCAGCTTGGCCAGGTCTTAACGATATTACGTGATTTTGGGATTCAGTTATTCGATTCGGCACCTGATGAGGACGAGTTGATTACCAAAGAGGGTGGCGCGTTTGATGAGGCAGCCGCTGAAGCGGCGATTATGGCGTTGGCCGAGGTGGATTCTGAGTTTGGCCGAACTACCGATCCGGTGCGGATGTATATGCGCGAGATGGGGTCGGTTGAGTTATTGACACGTAAGGGCGAAATCGAAATTGCCAAGCGTATCGAGTCCAGTATTCGTGATATGTTGGATTCGTTGTCGAAGTATCCGATGTGCGCAGAAAAGATTCTTAAAACATTCCAGAAAATGGACGATGGCGAAGGTAAGGTTGCCGATGTTATTCAGGGATTTATTGATCCGAATGATTTAGCGGATGTCGATGTCGAGGATTTAAATGCCGATACCGAAAGTAACGCCGAACCGAAAGACGATACCATTGATCCGGCATTGATTGAGGCGTTTTTGGCTGAGTTGGAAAAGCTGCATCGCGATGCGGTGAAAGCGGAAGATGCACATGGGTCGAGTGATCCGAAAGCGAAGAAGAAACGTGAATTGGTGGTTGAGCATTTACGTACCGTACGTTTAGTGCCGCTGTTTACTAACGGGGTTATTCGTGATATTAAAGCGAAAATTGCGCAAATTCGTGAGCAAGAACGGGTAATTGTGAATGCCATTGTGCGAAAAGTTGGCGTGCCGCGCTCGAAGTTTTTGGAGTTGTTTGTTGGTGCGGAAGCGGCCCCAGACTTGGTCGATAAGCTAGTTGAAGCTTTCCCGAATAAGGCCGAGGCGTTGGAGGCGGTGCGTACAGAGGTGAAGCGTGCGCAAAAACGGCTTGCCTTGATTGAAAAAGCTGAAAAAATGGGCATTAGTTATTATAAAAATGTCTATAAAGACTTGAGTAAATCCGAGTCGATGGCGCGTGCCGCTAAGCGTGAAATGATTGAAGCTAACTTGCGTTTGGTTATTTCGATTGCGAAAAAGTACACCAACCGTGGTTTGCAGTTCTTGGACTTAATTCAAGAAGGCAATATCGGTTTGATGAAAGCGGTGGATAAGTTTGAATATCGTCGTGGTTATAAGTTTTCGACCTATGCAACCTGGTGGATTCGCCAAGCGATTACGCGTTCGATAGCCGACCAAGCACGCACGATTCGTATTCCGGTACACATGATTGAGACCATCAATAAACTCAATCGTATTCAACGTCAGTTATTGCAAAAAATGGGGCGTGAACCGACCCCGGAAGAGCTGGCTGAAGAAATGGAAATGCCGGAAGATAAAATTCGTAAAGTGATGAAAATTGCTAAAGAACCGATTTCGATGGAAACCCCGATTGGTGACGACGAAGATTCATCATTGGGTGATTTTATCGAAGACTCTAATATCCTCTCTCCGGCGGACTCCGCCGATCAAGAAGGAATGAGTGAAACGGTGCGAGAAATGTTGAACACGCTAACGGCGCGTGAGGCGAAAGTGTTGCGTATGCGTTTCGGTTTGGGCATGAATACCGATCACACCTTGGAAGAAGTCGGTAAGCAGTTTGATGTCACGCGTGAACGTATTCGTCAAATTGAAGCGAAAGCCTTGCGTAAGTTACGCCATCCTAGCCGTGCCGAAAGATTGCGCAGTTTCTTAGAATGATTCGCTTTAAATTTCATTAAAACTCGTTATAATAAGCGACTTTCAGCGCGTCCTGCGCTGAAAGTCGCCTTGTCTATTTGGGCCCCTAGCTCAGTTGGTTAGAGCACACGACTCATAATCGTTAGGTCCCCGGTTCAAGTCCGGGGGGGCCCACCATTTTTACCCCCTTCGTTAATCTTTTTAGATGCCCTTTAAAGCTTCATTGTTTGGCGTTCCTATTTGTATAACTAACAGAATCAGCAGGCCTGATCCTTGTGATGAGTGTGGTTCATCACCGCATGATTCGTTGGCTGATTTTTATCTATTCGTGGAGCGTTAAGTCGCTAAAATAGGGGGCTTGTGAATAGGAGGTTTTAAATGGCGGCGAAAAATTGGTTGATGCTTTCTGCGTTACTCATCGGTTTAGCGGTAGCATTGGGCGCGTTTGGTGCGCACGGTTTGGAAAAAGTCCTCACTGCAAAGCAGTTGGCGACTTGGCAAACGGCCGTGTTTTATCATTTTGTGCATGGCTTGGCATTATTGGCTTTAAGTTTAGCGGCGTTGGTGAAGTCTGAATTAGATTTTCGTGGCATAAAGGCGGGTTTGTTATTCGGTTTGGTTTTATTTTCCGGCAGTTTGTATGCCTGGGTGTTAAGCGGCTGGTCAGTTTTGGTTTTTGTCACACCGATTGGCGGGACGATTTGGCTTGGTGTTTGGCTTGGGTTGGCTTACCAGGCCTGGCGATGGGCGCGCAATGATAAAGCGTGATGTCGATTTGTGAAAGCTTTGTGTAGCTTGAAAGCTAGGTGTGTCATTTCGAATCCATCTGGATAGAATGAGCGTTCTATTTTTAAGAGGGTGTGACATGCGTATTTGGTTTTTGTGTTTGGGGTTAATGTTTGGTTCGGCTTATGCTGACAGCTTTGATGTGCCTTTAGCGGATGGTCAAGCGTTGCAGGTGACGCATTATGCACAACCGGATGCGGATTTTCGTTTGCTGTGGTTGCATTCGCAATATGACGAGTTGCTGGATTGGGAGGCGGATTTGCTGGCTCAATTTCAACAACAAGGGTTTGATGTGTGGGCGAGCGATATTTTGGAATCGTTATTTTTAACACGCACCTCATCGAGTTTGCGCGCGTTAGACGGGGAGGCGGTTGCCGCGTTGTTGCACGCCGCGCAAATGCAGTCTGAGCAGGATGGCAAAGGCTTTATTTTGCTGGCATCGGATCGGATGGCGAGTTTAGCATTGAAAGGCATCCGCGAATGGCAAGCCGCGCATTTGGGTGAAACGAGTGCGTTTAAAGGCACGGTTTTGATTTATCCGAATCTTTACGCGACCACGCCTTTGGCCGGCGAGTCGCCCGATTGGGAGCCGATTGTCACCGGTTTACAGTCGCCATTAATGATTTTGCAACCCGAGCAAGGTGTACATCGTTGGTATTTGGCGGAGTTAAGCCGTCAGTTGGGTCAGCAGGGCGCACCGGTGTATAGCTGGGTGTTGCCGCAGGTGAAGGATTATTTTTTTAATCCGTTTGACGCGAAAATGACACACGCCGAGCGTAATATCACCGATAAGTTACCGCAGATTATACGTTTGTCCGCACAGCGTTTATCGGCGGTGGCCTCGGCTTATCAGCCTAAACAATTAGCCGCGATAAAGCCGATTGATGACATAAAAGCTGACGTTGAACAGGGTTTGCCGAGATTGCATGCGTTTCAAACGCCAAAATCCGCTCCGTCATTGCAAGGGGTGACATTTGAGGGTGAAGCATTGGATTTAGCCGATTTGCGCGGTAAAGTGGTGTTGGTCAATTTTTGGGCGACCTGGTGTCCGCCTTGTGTGACGGAAATTCCGTCGATGAATCGCTTGTTGGCGAAATATCGCCAACAAGGCTTGGATATTTTATCGGTCGATTTTCAGCAAAGCGCGCAAGAGATTGCCGAATTTGTAAAGACGATTCCGGTAGATTATCCGATTATGCTGGATGAAGATGGGCGTTTATCTAAACAATGGGGCGTGTTTTCATTTCCGACGACGTTCGTTGTCGATCGCCAAGGCTATATTCGTTATAGTTTAAATCAAGGTGTGGAATGGGATGTGCCGGAGTTGGAAGCGCCTTTGCGGGCATTGTTAAATGAACGCATTAATTAGCTAAGCGTTGTTATAAGTCATTTACGGCGCGATTAACAGGTTTTAATAGAGAATTTGGCCGATGGGTTTATCGTTTTTAGGGTTAATCACGCTGTTGTTGGTGTATCAATTAGCCGGTGAGTTAATTGTGATTTTGCTCGACTGGCCTTTGCCCGGGCCGGTGATCGGTATGTTTTTGTTATTGATCAGTTTATTGCTACGCCGTCATTGGGCGCAAACTTGGATTGAGCCAACGCAGCACTTTTTAAAATATCTGTCGTTGTTTTTCGTACCGGCGGGCGTGGGTGTGATGGTGCATTTGGCGCGTATGCAAGACGAATGGTGGGCGGTCTTGTTGGCGTTGATATTCAGCACACTTATTAGTCTAGTGGTCACCGCTTGGGTTATGGTGGGTTTGATGCGTTTTGTTCGACCTTATTCGCAAAGCACACCGCCGAGTTCGCAGGAGAAAAACGATGGATAATATCTGGGTATATTTGTCAGCTAGCCCATTATTTGGTCTGGTTTTGACCCTGGTGTTTTTTCAAATAGCGCAAGGCTTGTATCGTGTTGGTCATTATCATCCGTTATTAAATCCGGTTGCGGTCACGGTGTTAGCGATTATGGCGGTGTTGTTGTTTTGGCAGATTGATTACGACACTTATTTTGAAGGGGCGCAGTTTATCCATTTCTTGCTTGGCCCGGCTACGGTGGCCTTAGCGATTCCGTTGTATCAATATTGGGGGACGTTGCGGCGTTTATGGTTGCCGATTGTGCTTGCCGCCTGTGTCGGTTTATTGGTGGCCGGACTCAGCGCGTATGTCATTGCGGCGGTGTTAGAGGTCAGTCAAGAAACCTTGATGTCGTTGATTCCTAAATCGGTGACAGCGCCGGTGGCGATGGGGATTGTTGAAAAAAATGGCGGTATTCCGACGCTAACGGCGGCGTTTGTGGTCTTAACCGGCATTATTGGCGCGATGTTTGGCCCTTGGCTATTGGCTAAGGTTGGCGTGAAAGATGAGCAGGTGGTGGGAATTGCAATGGGTGTCAGTGCGCATGGTTTAGGCACGGCAAGAGCGTTTCAAATCAGTGCGCAGGCGGGCGCATTTGCAGGCCTGGCGATGGCCTTGTCTGCTTTTATCGCGGCGGTGATGTTACCGTTTGTCATGCGTGCATTAAGCTAATCCCGGTTGATCGTTTTTTTAAACCACGAATCAGAAAAATCTATGCCTTAACATTGAACGTCTTCGTGCCTTTGTGGTTTAAACATAGCTAACAACGAACCTCATCGTCTAATTTAAAATCCATCGCGTTTTAGCAGGCCTGCTTAATCGCCTTTAAGCGCGGCTTGCAGGCGAAGCTTGAGATGTTCGATTTGGCTCTTATCGGCTAAAGACAAGGCTTTTTCGCTTAATACGGCCTCAATCGCGGGCCAATCGTTTTCGATAAACGCATCGATGCCTTGCTCGACCTGGTTAAAGTATTCTGCCGTGGTTTCAATATCGGCTTTGACCAAGGTTTGTACCTGTTGAAGCTCGTGTTCGGTGAGTACCTCTAATTCTTCTCCTTTGTATTCCAAGCGTGTAATTTGTTCGCCAAGCCAGTGCAATCCGGCATCTTCGGCGTTTTTGAGCGCAAATAGGGTTTTGTCCATTAGGCTGTTATAGGCGTTTTGTAGTTTTTCCGTCAGCGACATGGCAGACTCCTTAGGGTTTTAGGGCGGCGTTTGTTATAATGGTCGGATTTTAAAATCGACCTTTTTCAAAGGTATTCATCATACCCAATTTTGTAGGAAAGCAGTAGCACCATGAGCGCACAAGATATGACCGCATACCAACCGCAAATATTAGAAGCTGCCATTCAGCAAGTCTGGCAGGATCAGAAAGTTTTTGAAGTGACGGAAGACCCAAGCAAAGAAAAGTTCTATTGTTTGTCGATGTTCCCTTATCCAAGCGGGCGTTTGCACATGGGGCATGTGCGTAACTACACCATTGGCGATGTGATTTCGCGTTACCAACGTATGTTGGGCAAAAATGTGTTGCAGCCGATGGGTTTTGATGCGTTTGGTTTGCCGGCGGAAAACGCGGCGTTGCAAAACAAGGTCGCACCGGCGGCGTGGACTTACAGCAATATGGACTATATGCGTAATCAGTTGCAACAGCTTGGTTTGGGTTATGACTGGTCACGCGAAATCGCGACCTGTTCACCGGAATATTACCGTTGGGAACAATGGTTGTTCACCAAGTTGTTTGAAAAAGGCTTGGTATATCGTCAGTTGTCGGTGGTGAACTGGGACCCGGTGGATCAAACCGTATTGGCGAACGAACAGGTTATTGACGGCAAAGGTTGGCGTTCAGGTGCGCCGGTCGAACGCAAAGAAATCGCGCAATGGTTCTTAAAAATCACCGATTATGCCGATGAGCTTTTGGCCGATTTGGATAAGCTGGAAGGCTGGCCGGAGCAGGTTAAAACCATGCAACGTAACTGGATCGGCAAATCAACCGGTTTGGAAATTGAATTCCCGCTGGAAAAAGGTGAAGGCACGTTAAAAGTTTACACCACACGCCCGGATACCTTGATGGGTGTGACGTATGTGGCGATTGCCGCTGATCATCCGTTAGCTAAACAAGCGGCGGTGATGAATGAGCCGTTGGCGCAGTTTATTGAAGAATGTTCACATATTTCAACCGCCGAAGCGGATATCGAAACCATGCCAAAAAAAGGCGTCGATACCGGCATTCGGGTGCGTCATCCCGTAACCCATGACATCGTGCCGGTTTGGGCGGCGAACTTTGTATTAATGGGGTATGGCACCGGCGCGGTGATGTCGGTTCCGGCACACGATCAGCGTGATTATGAATTTGCACAGGCCTATGGTTTGCCGATTAAAGCGGTGATTCGTCCGGCGGATGCGGATTCGGTGGATGTGTCAACGCAAGCTTACACCGACAAAGGCGTATTGTTTAATTCGGCGGAATTTGACGGACTCGATTTTGCCGGTGCATTAGACAAAATCGCCGAAGTGCTGAGCGCCAAAGGCTTAGGGCGTAAACAAACTAATTTCCGGTTACGTGATTGGGGTATTTCACGCCAGCGTTATTGGGGTTGCCCGATTCCGATGATTTATTGTGCTGATTGCGGGCCGGTGGCCGTGCCGGAGCAGGATTTACCGGTGCGTTTACCGGAAGATGTCGTGCCGGACGGTGCGGGTTCGCCGTTAGCGAAAATGCCTGAATTCCATGACTGTACTTGCCCGAAATGCGGCGGCAAAGCGAAACGCGAAACCGATACGTTTGATACCTTCTTTGAATCGTCTTGGTATTACGCACGTTATGCCTGCCCGGATAACAGCGAGGCCATGTTGGACGAACGCGCGAACTATTGGTTGCCGGTCGATCAATATATCGGCGGCATTGAACACGCGATTTTGCATTTGTTATACGCGCGTTTTTTCCACAAACTGATGCGTGATGTCGGTTTGGTAAACTCGGATGAACCGTTTAAAAACCTGCTGACGCAAGGCATGGTGTTGATGAATGGCGCAAAAATGTCGAAATCCAAAGGCAATACCGTTGATCCGCAAGGGCTGATTGAACAATACGGCGCGGACACGGTGCGGTTGTTTATTATGTTTGCCGCACCGCCGGAGCAGAGTTTGGAGTGGTCGGATTCGGGTGTCGAAGGCGCACACCGTTTCTTAAACCGTGTTTGGCGTTTGGTGCAAAGTCATGCGCAACAAGGTTTGGTTAAAGGCTGCGTGTCGAACGAAGGGCTGAGTAAAGAACAAAAAGCACTACGTTTAAAAGTACATGAAACCTTACAAAAAGTGTCCGATGACATTGGTCGTCGTTTGCAATTTAATACCGCGATTGCCGCCTGTATGGAATTGTTAAACAGCCTCGCCAAGTTTGAAGACGACAGCGCCCAAGGCCGCGCGGTAATGCAAGAAGCGCTAGAGTTATTGGTATTGATGTTGTCGCCAATGGTGCCGCATATTACGCAAACTTTATGGCAAACCTTGGGACAACCAGGCCTGGTGTTAACTGTAAACTGGCCAAAAGTCGATGAATCGGCGTTGGTGAAAGACGAAATCGAATTGATGGTGCAGGTAAACGGTAAACTGCGCGGCAAAATCAGCGTGGCGAAAGATGCCGACCAAGCCAGCATTTTGGCTATGGCAAAAGCGGAAGAAGCGGTCGCCAAATATCTTGAAGGCATGGAGCTGGTGAAAGAAATTGTGGTGCCGGGTCGTTTAGTCAATCTTGTGGTGAAAGGGTAATTTAGTGATAAAACTCTCGCGTCGTGCAATGTTAGCAGGCCTGGTGATAGGCACGACTGGCTTGTTAGCCGGATGTGGCTTCAAACTTCGTGGCACCGGCGAAATCGATCAGGCCAATTACCAGACCGTTAAATTAGTCGGTGAAGAAGCTGCGCCCCCCACGCTGATTGAAGCGCTCAAGCAATCATTTCAGGGGCAGGACGTGCGTTTAACCGAAAGCATGGCGGAGGCCGATTTATTAATAGAATTGGCCGGATACGAACGCCATATCAGTCGCACCGCGTTTTCCACCACCGGCGATACCACTGCCGAACTCGTGAAACTAAGCCAAGGCTTTCGTGTTCAACGTGTGATGGATGAACGCTTGGTTTTGGATTCGCGCGTTCAAATCACCCGCGACCGCCGCATCAATCCAAACCAGCTTTTGGCCTCCGCACGCGAGTTGGAAGACATGGAGCGTCAAATGCAACAAGATTTAGCGCGCCACCTCATTGACCGTATTAATCGCGCGACGCGTCGATTGGACGAAGTGGTACAGCCATGATTTTTGCGCCGGCGTTTTTAAAACAGCTGGCACAAGGCAGTTTGCGGCTTCCGCCAATTGTGTTGATTTATGGCGAAGAACCCTTGTATATACGGCGCTGTAGCGATGCGATACGCCAAACCTTACGCGACCAGGGTTTTGAGCAACGTGATCAATACGATGTCGATGCGCAATACGACTGGGGCGGTTTAGAAATGGAAACTCAAACCGGCTCGTTGTTCGCCGAACGCCGTTTAATCGAATTGCAACTTCCTACCGGCAACCCCGGCACGCAAGGCACGGCGTTTATCCAGGCCTGGTGTAATCAAGGCGGGGCAGCGGATATGGTGTTGGTGATTTATTGCGAACGATTGGATTCGCGCCAAACCAAATCTAAGTGGGTGAATGCGATTGAATCAGCAGGCTTGGTGGTACAGGCAAAACCGTTAGAATTGCGCGAACTGCCGAATTGGTGTCAGCAACAAGGCCAGCGTTTAGGCCTGCAACTCGACAGCGATGCCGCCGCTTTGCTGGCTGAACGTGTCGAAGGTAATTTACTCGCCGCCGATCAAGAACTGGAAAAACTCTCCCTACTCAAAACCGGTCAAGTCACCCTGCAAGACATCGAGCAGATGGTGGTTGATCAGGCACATTATCAATTATTTGCCCTCAGCAGCATTATGTTGCTCGGCAAAGCCGCCGACGCGTTGCACATCTTGCAGCGTTTACGTCAAGAAGGCTCCGAAGCCGCCGTTGTATTGTGGTTACTCACCAAAGAGTTACGCCAGCTGATTGAACTCGCGCAAAAACAGCAACAAATGCCGTTAGCACAAGCGATGAAAGCCATGCGAATTTGGTCAAGCAAACAAACCGAAGTCAGCCAGGCTTTACGCCGCCACGACCGCCAATACTGGGAAAACTGCCTACTCAGCGCCTATGCCATCGACCGCCAAATCAAAGGCGGCAGGCCTGGTGATCCTTGGTTAGGCTTGTCCGACTTAGTGATGAAAATCGCCCGTTAGGGTTTGAACCACCGAGCCACGAAGTCACGAAGGTTTGCTTTTATCCCCCCCTCCCTTGATGCACCCAACGGGCATAAAGGAGAGGGTTGGGGGAGGGTGAAATCCTGAACAATAACTACAATCATGAATATGAATAATATAGATGAAACAATGCGTTCAGAATACGATCCGGTATTATTTGATAATGCTGAAGTAGGCAAATACGCCATGCAATTTCGTGAGGCATCAAATGTCGATGCCTCACCGCCCGAAGTTCAAAATTCAGAAGCTGAAAGTGATGCTTTAAGTTAACTAATTTGACTCGTAGAATTAGTTTCTTTGCTTATTTAGACGATTGGATTTAATTAGGTTGGATGGCTTATATGAACGCTCAAGAATTTGATGCAAAGTTTGATGCGGGTGAAGACATTTTTGATCAGCTAGATTTAGCCAATGCGAAACGCCCTATGCAAAAACATAAACGGGTTAATGTGGATTTTCCCGCTTGGATGCTGGAATCACTCGATAAAGAAGCCAGCCGAATTGGCGTAACACGCCAGTCTATTATTAAGTTGTGGTTAGCTGAAAGATTACAGACGAGTTAGTTTCGCTGATTTTCTTTCAGTATTAAGCCAAAAGTGGTCAATTTTAAATCGGTGTCGACCGTTAGAAACATGTTGCATATTGTGCGGAACGTGTCAACTATGTAGTTGCTCATCAGTTATTTTAAAATCAGGTTTAAACTCAACTGATGCCATATCCGAAAACAAGCCGAGTTTTATGCCTTGTTGAAACTGTTGTTGATTTTTTTCATAAGGAATCAGTACGGCGATTTTTTCATGATTGCGGCCATACTCAACAATATATTCTTCACCTTTCGTTTTTACTTCAGCCAAAATGTTCGATAAGTTGGCTTTAAGTTCGCTGGCTGTTAGTGAGCGCATAGTGGTTGCCTTTCGATTTCAACATTTTCATTATCATAGGTAGCCAAAATAATCACAAAAAATTAATCGCGTTTGTGAAGCCTTTTGTCGATTATTTTTCTGTAGGTTTTGCTGTCTGTTCCGCTACTTGTGGCGGTAAATCTTCGTCGCTATGCGCTTCCATATTCCACGGCAAAATGCCGGGTGAGGTGTGGAGGAATTGCAGGTAACGTTCAAAGTGATCCAAAATATCGCCAATTAAATCGGCTTGTTCGTAGCCGTACACATCATAAGATTGACTGCCGCGACGCAGGAAAACTTCGGCGCGATAATAGTGGGTTTCTTCCGCTTCATCGGCGCGATTAATTTCCGGGTAGGCGTAGCCGGGCAAGGTGTAGTTGCGTAAACGAATTTCGTAGCTGAATTCAAGCTGTTCGGTTTTGGACACTTCTATTCGCACCCGATGTTGGGCTTCATCAACAATAGATCGGAA
>JAVETW010000002.1:0-77902 GCA_034005865.1 Thiomicrospira sp.
ATCTTAGCTGGATTTTCATTTGGCAGTTACATTAGCTTGAAACAAGCACAGCGATTAGGCGTACAGCGTTTGGTAACCGTTGCTCCGCCGGTCAATTTATATGATTTTAGTGGGATTGCGGTGGATGCCGATTTGGATTGGTTGCTGATTCAAGGTGGACAGGATGAGGTGGTTGATCCGCAGGCGGTGATGGATTGGGCGCGTCGGCAACCACACGCCCCGGATATTTTATGGCGTGAGCGCGCATCGCATTATTTTCATGGTGAGTTGATTTGGTTGCGACGGGTGGTGTCCGCGTTAATGCCGTCTTAGAGGGTAGACAATTTATTTTTGAATCGCCGAGATACGAAGGTATGAATTTATTTTAAGTGTTAAGTATTTGATTTTTATAATATATTTGTTTGTGTCAATCGTTTTGGCTGAGCAATGAATTGATTTGAAGATTAATTAAAACTTGATTTATCAATCAGTTACATCGAAATACCGATAGGCTAGAGCAATTTTGTGTATATTTTTCATGGCAGAATTGAAAAAATTTATATAGAATATTAGTAATTTCTTATATGCTGATAAGCTTGAATTTCATCTTAACTGGCTTTATGGTGTGATAATTTTCCTCCTCAATGTTTATTTCTACGTCTTATTTTCCTCAAAGGAATGGCTCTATTATGAAAGTTAGAACGCTTGTTTTCGCTGTTGGTTTGGTTTTACCAGGCCTGCTAATGGCTCAAACGATGGACTTTAAGTCCGCGGTTGAAACAACACTCAATCAAAATCCGCAACGCGAAGTGAGTGGCGCGCGCATTGACCAAGCGCAAGCCGCGCTAAATCAAGCTAATTTGGGGCGAATGCCGCAATTTAATGTCTCGCTTACCGCGTCTAATTCGAATAATGCGCTGAATGTGTTTGGCATGAAGCTGCAACAACGTCAAGCGAGTTTTGCCGATTTCGGCTTTAAAGATATGGGTCAGGCGATGGCGGGTAACTTTGGTTATCAGCCGCGTGATTTGAATGAACCGGGTTCACATACTGACTTTAATACACGCATTGAAATGTTGTTACCGATTTGGAATGGCGGCAAGGTGTCAGCGTTTCAGCAGCAAGCGCAAGCGATGCTGGCAGCGGCGCAGCAGGGCGATGTGGCGGTACAGCAGACCTTGACGTTTTATGTGTATGAAGCCTATGAAGGGGTTCACGCGGCTCGTGCTTTTATTCAGGTGGCCGAGCAGGCTTTGAAGGCGGCAGATGCCTATGTCACTACCACGCGAAATTTGGTTAATCAAGGGGTTGTGGTGCGTTCGGAGTTGTTAAGCGCGCAGGCGCATCATGCCGAAGTTGAGTTGATGCTGGAGCAGGCGAAAAATCAAGAGTTAATGGCGCTGGACGGGTTGCGTATATTGATGGGGTTGTCGGCATCGTCGCCATTAGATGTGGGTAAGCGGGTTAATATTTCGTTGGATCAGGAGGCGCAAGCGATTTTGGATCCGGCGTCCTTAGATAATAATCCGCGTTTGCAAGCGATTCGTTATCAGGCTGCGGCTTCTCGCGCTTCGGTGAATACTACTCGCGCAGATTTGTATCCCAGTGTGAATGTCATGGCGCGTAACGATTGGAATGATGACCGCTTGGGTTTCCGTTCCAGTGGTTACACAGTTGCGGCGATGGCTTCGTGGAAATTGATGGATTTTGGCATGACCGCGAGTGCGGTTGATCGGGCGAATGCGCAGGCCAAAGAACAAGAGGCTTTGCTACGAGCAGAAGAACAAACCGTGCGTTTAGAGGTATTGCGCGCGTGGCGCGAATATCAAAATGCGCTAAAACAGGTGGAGTCTAACCAAGCGGCGGTGACCTATGCCACTGAAGCGCAGGCGTTGATTACTCGTCGTTACGAAACCGGCGTGGCGACAATGACGGAGGTATTGGCGAGTCAGGCGCAACTGGACAAGGCACGTGCCGAACTGGTCGGTGCCGAGTATGCGATGAATATTCATAAGGCAAAATTACGTTTGGCTACCGGGCGTATGAGCTTAGATCAACTTTAAACGTCTTAGGGGAAAAGCATGAAACCAATGGTGAAGGTATTAAATTTAAGCGTTCTGGTTTTGGCGCTTGGGCTGGCCGGGTGTTCGACCGAACAGGGTGCGAGTGATCAGGTGTATCAAGTGACGGAGCATCAAGCGCAAATTGAGCAGGTGCATTTGGGTGTGGTGCCGTTATTGGCGAATGTACCTGGCTCGGTGGTGCCAGATCAGCAAGCGCGCATCGCTTCGCGTTTGATGGGGTATATTCGTAGTATCCCGGTAGAAGTCGGCCAAAGTGTGAAGCGTGGCGATTTATTGTTTGCCATTGATCCACAAGATATCCAAAGCCAAATTTCTCAAGCACGTGCCGGTTATCAACAAGCACAGGCGGCGTTAGAAAACGCGAAAGCGGATTTCGAACGTTTTTCTCAGTTATATAAAGAAGAGTCGGTTTCGCGCCAACAATTTGATGGCATACGCTTGCAGTATAGTGTGGCGCAAGAAAATCTTACCGCGGCCAAAGCCGGCTTGGAACAAGCGCAAGCGCAATTGAATTATGCCAACGTTCGTGCGCCATTTGATGGTGTCGTGGTGCAAAAGTTGGCGGTTGCGGGTGATTTGGCCGCACCGGGTAATCCGATTTTGGTGATTGAAAATCTCAAGTCGTTGAGCGTGCAAACCGAGGTTTCTCAGGACTTGTATGCGGTCTTGCGGGTGGGGGATAAGGCCCAGGTGTTGATTGATGGCCACCAGCAGGAGTTGAGCGGCGAGATTTATTCGTTGGTGGCGGCGGCGAACCCACGCACCCGTGGTCATGCGTTAAAGCTGAGTTTGCCGGATGTGGATAATGTCAATTCGGGTACGTTTGCGCGGATTAGTTTTAAACGTGGTGAACGTCAGGCGATTATGATTCCGCAATCGGCGTTGGTAACGCGCGGCGGTATTCAAGGGGTTTTTGTGGTGAATGAGGCGGGTACGGCGCATTTCCGAATGGTGCGCATTGGCATGACGCTCGGCGATCAGTATGAGGTGCAGGCCGGTTTGGACCTCGACGATAAGATTGTGATTAATAACAATCAGACCTTGGTGAATGGCGACCGTGTGGTGGCTCAAAATCTTGCGACGCAAACAGGAGCCTAACCCATGTCACATGAGGAAAAAGCAATACAGTTGAATATGGCGGGTAAACTCGCCAAAGCGTTTATTCATTCAAAAATCACCATGATGATTATGGTGGCTATTTTATTAGCAGGCCTGCTCGCTTTATTTGTCACACCGCGTGAATATAATCCGCAAATTGTGGTGCCGGCGGCGAATATTATTGTGCCGAAAGCGGGAGCGACACCAGAAGAAGTGAATAATATGGTGGTCAAACCGCTGGAGGCCATTATGAACGCACTACCGGGGGTAGAGAATACCTTTGGTTATGCGACCAGCGATGTCGGTGTGGTCACTGTGCAGTTTGAGGTAGGGCAGAATCAGGTCGATAGCTTGGTGAAGGTGTATAACCAAGTGATGCAAAATATGGATCGTATGCCGCCAGCCACTCAGCAGCCGATCATTAAGCCGATTAATGTCGATGATGTGCCGATTATGACTTTAGCGTTGACCTCGACGCAATTAGATGGGTTTGATTTACGCGATATTGGTTTGAAACTGGTGGAAAATTTGCGCAATGTGCCTGGGGTGTCGTTTACCGATGTGGTTGGCGGCCACAAGCGCGCAGTCAATGTGTGGCTGGATTCACAAAAAATTGCGATGACGGGTTTGTCGTTGGATGACATTAGCAAAATGCTACTGGGTTCGAACGTATCGCTACCGGTTGGGTCGTTAGTGAATAATAACCAGAACCATTTAGTGCGCGTTAATGGTTATTTAGGTAATGCGCAAGAGGTCGGGGATATTATTATTGGCGCAGATAAAGGTCAGCCAATTTTCTTGCGCGATATTGCGCGTGTGGAAGATGGGCCGATGGAAAGCGAAGTGCATACTCGCGTTGGTTTTGGTCCGGCTGCGAACGCAAATCAACGCGCAGAACTACCGGCTGTGACGATTTCGTTGGCGAAAAAACCCGGCACCAATGCGGTGGATGTGGCGAACGCGGTGCTAGCGAAGTTGGATGAGTTAAAGGTGACGATGTTGCCGGCTGATGTGCAGGTGGTGGTGACGCGTAACGATGGTGAAATGGCTGATGCGGCGGTCAATTTGTTGGTTGAGCATTTAGGGATTGCCGTGGCATCAGTGGTCATTATCTTAATGATTTTCTTGGGGTGGCGCGAAGCCGGCATTGTGACGCTTACCGTGCCGTTAATTTTGTTTGTGGTGTTGGTGATAGGATTGATTTTTGGTCAGACGATGAACCGCATCACGTTATTTGCGTTAATTCTTTCGCTTGGATTGCTGGTGGATGCGGCGATTGTCGTTATTGAGAATATCCATCGTCATATTCATCATGGCTTTGATCCAAAGAACTTTGACCAGTTATTGATTCGTGCGACCAATGAAATCGGTAATCCGACGAATGTGGCGACGCTGGCGGTCATTTTGGCGTTTATTCCGATGCTGTTTGTAACCGGCATGATGGGGCCTTTTATGGCACCGATTCCGTTTAACGTACCGATTGCGATGATTGCCTCGCTGCTGATTGCTTATATTTTGGTGCCTTATGCCGCGTATCGCTGGTTAGGCAAGAAGGCGATTCGCGAGATGCAGCAGCGTGAAAGCTTGGAAGCGCATCATCCGCAACAAGAGGATTGGATGCAACGTTTGTATGTGAAAACGATTGTGCCGATGATTGAAAGTCGCACTAAACGCAATGTGTTTTTAGGCGCGGTGTTGCTTAGTTTGATTGGTGCGATGTTGCAGCCTGCGTTGCAATTTATGCGCGATGACGGCATGAACAATCCGCTGCATCCGGCGGGTGTGGAAGTCAAAATGTTGCCGTTTGATAATACCAATACCTTTTTGGTACAGGTGGATATGCCAACGGGTAGCGCAACCGAAGCCACCGATCGCGTGGTGCGTTTTATTGGTGATATTTTATCGAAAACACCTTATGTTACCGACTATAGCGTTTTTGTTGGTCAACCGGCGCCGATTGATTTTGCCGCGTTGGTGCGCGGCGATTTAATCAAGCAGGGTACGGAGTTTGCACAAATTCGAGTGAATTTGTTAGATAAACATCAGCGTAGTCTGAGTTCACATGAAATTGCACAACAGCTTCATGAAACCTTTGCGATGGTGCGTGAAGATTTTCCGCAAGCGCGGGTGAAAATTTACGAAACCCCGCCGGGGCCTCCAGTAACCGCGCAAATTATGGCTGAGTTGTATGGCCCTGATTACGATAAGTTGCGTGCGGCGGCGAATGAAATCAATGGTCACTTCGAACAGATTTACGGCATGATCAACGTCGATAATTCGGTGACCGATGATTCAGTTGGTTATGAAATCAATATTGATCGCGAAAAAGCGAATTTGCTCGGTATTGCGCCGGCGGCGGTCAGTAAAATGTTGCGTGATTATGTAAACGGCTATGAACTCGGTTATATGCACTTGGATAATGTGCGTGAGCCTGTGAATATCGTCGTGCGTTTACCGCGTTCGGAACGCACGGTAGCGGAACAGTTGCTGACCTTGCGCATCAACTCCTTTTCCGGTGAAGCTGTACCTTTATCAGCGATTGCAAGTATTGAGGAGCGGATTCAGCCCAAGCCGATTATGGGGCGCGATCAACATTCAATGGTGATGATTGGGGGTGAATTACTGCGTTCAAGCCCAGTGTATGCGGTTTTAACACTCGATAAAATGATCGACAAGGTAACCTTGCCGGAGTCGAATGTGACCTTCCAAACCGCTAACCTCGGCTTTGTGGAAGCGCAGCCGAAAGACGTCACCGATTACACCTTATTGTGGGGTGGTGAAATGCGTTTAACGCTTGACGTGTTCCGCGATATGGGCAGTGCGTTTATTGTGGCACTGGTGTTTATTTATTTGATTTTGGTGGGTTACTATAAATCGTTTATGGTGCCGGTGATCGTGATGGGCGCGATTCCTTTAACCATGATTGGGGTGTTCCCGGGACATTGGTTGTTGGATCAGGCCTTTACGGCGACGTCGATGATCGGGGTGATTGCTCTCGCCGGTATCGTGGTGCGTAACTCCTTGTTGCTGATTGACTTTATTTTGGAGTATCGTCGTGAAGGCAAAGGCTTACGTGAAGCGGTGATTGAGGCTGGTAAGGTACGTTTCCGTCCGATTCTATTAACCGCGTTAGCGATTATTTTTGCGTCGATGATTATGATCAGTGATCCGGTATTTGGTGGATTGGCGATTGCGCTGATTTTCGGCACGATTTCATCGACGATTTTAACGTTGTTGGTGATTCCGTTGATGTATTACATTTGGCAAACCTATTTCCCATCTAGTCCGGATGGGGAGGAGGCGCCACGTATCGCCAAAGAAATGGCAAAAGCTTAATAGCGTCTAGCCTTGTAAACCCGCTTCGGCGGGTTTTTTTATGTGATAATTTAGACAAAATCAAAAAGGAATTGGGATGTTTTTTGAACAGGCGTTGGACGCGTTTTTGGCCCATTTGCTGTTGTCGGAAGGTCTGAGTGCCAATACACAATCAGCTTATCGCACCGATTTACGTGTGTTTATGCGCTGGTTACATCAAGGCGAGTCTGAGAATACGCAGCTTTGGGTCAGTGTTTCACGTGCTGATTTGGAAGCGTTCCTACGAGCCATGCAAGAAGCCAAGCGCAAAACACGTTCGATTGCCCGCATGGTGTCTTCGTTAAAGCGTTTTTACGCTTTTGCGTTGGAGCAAGCTTGGGTGAAGTATAATCCATGTGATTTGCTGGTGATGCCAAAAACGGTAGCAGCGATTCCGCGTGTGATGAGTGAGCAGCAGGTTAGCGATTTATTGAATGCGCCAGATGTGCAGACAGATTTGGGGTTACGCGATCGAGCGATTTTGGAGTTAATGTATGCCAGTGGTCTACGTGTTTCAGAAGTGGTGAGTTTACCGTTGGCGCAATTAAATATTTCAGCAGGCCTGGTGTTGATAAGAGGCAAGGGAAACAAAGAGCGTATTGTGCCTTTAGGCGAGTATGCAAGTGAATGGTTACAAAGTTATTTACAGCAAGCGCGGCCGAATTTGGTCCGCGATAAATGGGTTGATACCCTGTTTGTGTCGCGCATTGGCCGCCCGATGACGCGTCAGACGCTATGGCATCGTATCCATAATCTTGCGCAGATAGCCGGCATCACTGGTAAACTATCACCCCATGATTTGCGTCACGCGTTCGCAACGCATTTGATTAATCATGGCGCTGATTTACGTACGGTTCAACTTTTGTTGGGGCACAGTGATTTATCAACCACGCAAATCTATACTCATGTTGCAAAAGAGCGACTGAAGTCGATTCATCAGCAGCACCATCCGCGTGGCTAACTTATAACAGGATAATTATGTTTACAAAATGGTTTAAAACGGCCTTGCCAGGCCTGCTAATAACCGGTATGACAATGAACGTACTGGCCAATGATGTTGAAAAAATTCAAGCAAAGTTGAAAGAAGTGATACCGAATGCACCGGCAGCAACTATTGAAAAAAGTCCGGTCGCGGGCGTGTATCAAGTGAGTGTCGGGCCGAATGTGATTTATATGTCGGCGGACGCGAAGTATTTATTTAATGGCAGTTTAGTGGATTTGACCACCCGTGAAAACTTAACGGAGATGGCAAAAAATAATGCGCGTATGCAAACATTGGCGAAAATGAATGAGGCCGCAATGATTGTCTTTCCAGCAAAAGGCGAGACCAAGCATACCCTAACAGTGTTTACTGATATTGATTGTCCGTATTGCAAAAAATTTCATAACGAAGTGGCAACCCTGAACGAAAACGGCATTAGTGTGCGTTATTTGGCGTTTCCTCGCTCAGGTCCACAAACGCCAAGCTATCATAAAATGGTATCTATCTGGTGCGCTAAAGATCGGCGCCAAGCAATGGACGATGCCAAAAAAGGAAAGGATGTGACAGAAGCAGTGTGCGAAAATCCAATCATGGAACAGATGATTCAAGCCCAAAATTTTGGTATTTCCGGCACGCCAACGTTAATTTTGGATAATGGTCAAATGATTCCGGGCTATGTCCCTGCGCAAGAGTTAATTCAAGCCTTAAACCCATAACGGGCGCAAAAACCATCGACTCGATGAGGCGGTGGTTTAGCTTTTTAAAGACAATAATTTAGTTGTAAGTTCTAGCCTAGCTAGTAAGGATTCTAGGGCTTATTAACAGCCCTAGGTTGACTTTAAATCTTATCCCAGCTGGAGCGACGAGACGGTATTTTAAAGAAGCGGCCAATTAATAATCCCAGCAATAACACACCCGCACCCGTTAAAAACCATTGGCGTTTGATGGTATCTTCAGATTGCGCGATTTGTTCGCGTAAAATCACATTTTGCGTTTCTAATTCAGCTACTTTCTGGCGCATCGCTTGATTTTGCTCTTCTAATTCTAAGCTGTTACCTGATACTTGCTGGATATATTCTAGCTGCTTATCCACTTCGAACTTTTCTTGCTTGATTTGCTCAAGCTCCGCTGAGCGTTGATCAAATGCGGTTTGCAAGTTTGTGTGTTCGGCTTGCAAGGTTTTTAGGCGCGATTCCACCTTTTTTAAACGTTCAGTTTGCTCTTCTACAACCAAGCGGGCTGGTGGTTCATTTTGAATCGCGATTTGATGGACCCAGCCAGTCCAGATACGGTTGTTCAAACGCAGCTCAACACGCGACCAGCCATCGCTGGTTTCGAGGATTTTAATTGGTGTTCCGGTTGGAATCATGCGTTCAATTCGAAACTCACTACCCGCGCCACGACGCATCGGGACTTCAATTTGGTCGCTGATGTAATGGGTAAACCCTTGCGTTTGTGCGAACGCCGAGGTGACGCTTAAAGACGGCGTGAGCGCTAATAGTGCGCTAAAGGTGATGGTTCGCTTAAAGTTGTTGAATTTTGGCATATTGTTGCTCCAAGTTGGTCAGGGCGGTGCGTATATCTTGCAGTTTTTCGCGCTCTTTGGCAACGACTTCCGCCGGGGCGCGAGCCACAAAACTGTCATTGCTCAATTTTGCGTCCAATCTGGATTGTTCGTTTTGTAAGCGATCAATCTCTTTTTTCAGGCGCGCCAGCTCCGCATCTTTATCAATCAAACCGGCCATCGGAATCAAAATATTCATTTCGCCGACTAAGGATACCGCCGATTCTGGCGCATTGCTTGCATCAGTCAGCACTTCGATAGATTCGAGTTTGGCTAACGTTATCAAGAATAAACGGTTATTGTCCAACCAAGCCTGGTCTTGTGCCGATACTTGCGTCAAAAGCACCGGTAAGGCTTTGCTTGGGGCGATATCCATTTCGGAGCGAATACGACGCACACCCATAATAAATTGTTTGACCCAATCCAATTCCGCTTCGGCGGCGCTGTCAACTTTGCTTTCGTCTGCTTGCGGATAAGGTTGCAACATAATGGTATCGCCGTGTTTGCCCGCTAACGGCGCAACGGCTTGCCAAGCTTCTTCGGTGATAAACGGCATAATCGGATGCATTAAACGCAATAATGTTTCTAAAACACGCACTAGGGTACGACGTGTACCACGTTTTGCGGCATCCGATGAGTCTTGGTTCAGAATGGGTTTAGATAACTCTAAATACCAGTCACAGTATTCATTCCAAGTGAATTCGTAAAGTAGGTTAGCGGCCATATCAAAACGATACTGTTCAAAATGACGCACCACTTCGGCTTCGACATGTTGTAAACGTGACACAATCCAACGATCCGCTAACGACAGCTCAACTGGTTGGCTTTCATCAACACCCGTGTCAAACCCTTGGGTGTTCATCAACACATAACGCGTGGCGTTCCACAATTTGTTACAGAAATTGCGGTAGCCTTCACAACGATTTAAGTCAAACCGAATATCGCGCCCGGTCGAGGCGAGCGAGGCAAAGGTGAAACGCAACGCATCGGTGCCGAAAGCGGAGATGCCGTCGGCAAACTGTTTACGCGTGTCTTTTTCGATTTTGGCGGCTTTTTCCGGTTGCATCATGCCGTAGGTACGTTTGTTGACCAGACTTTCCAAGTCAATGCCGTCAATCAAATCAATCGGATCGAGTACGTTGCCTTTGGATTTGGACATTTTTTGACCTTCGCCATCACGTACCAAACCATGCACGTACACTTGTTTAAACGGTACTTCGCCGGTGAACTTCAAGGTCATCATAATCATCCGGGCGACCCAGAAGAAAATAATGTCGAATCCGGTTACCAACACCGAGGTGGGGTGGAATTTCGCGAGTTCCGGGGTTTTCTCCGGCCAGCCGAGGGTTGAAAATGTCCATAAAGCTGAGCTGAACCACGTATCGAGTACATCGTTATCTTGATGTAATGGGCGTTCACCCAAGTTATGTTTAGCGCGCACTTCAGCTTCATCACGGCCGACATAGACCGCGCCTTGATCATCGTACCAAGCCGGAATGCGGTGTCCCCACCAAATTTGGCGTGAAATACACCAGTCTTGAATATTGTTCATCCATTCAAAATAGGTGTTTTCCCAGTTTTTCGGCACAAATTCGATATCGCCGTTTTTCACCGCGTCAATTGCAGGTTTGGCCAGTTCTTGCACCGCAACGTACCATTGGTCGGTCAGCATCGGCTCGATTACCGCATGCGTTCGGTCACCGCGTGGCACCATCAATTTATGCGGTTCAATTTTTTCCATTAAACCCAAGGCTTCTAAATCAGAGACGATTTGTTTACGCGCTTCGTAACGGTCGAGGCCTTGGTATTTTTCCGGTGCTTCTTGGTTAATCGCCGCGTCTTTGGTGAAGACATTTAACATCGGCAAATTGTGACGTTTACCCATTTCATAGTCGTTAAAGTCGTGTGCCGGGGTGATTTTGACGCAACCGGTGCCAAATGCCGGATCAACATAATCATCGGCGATAATGGGTATTTCGCGGCCAACTAACGGCAGGGTAATGGTTTGGCCGATCAGGTGTTTATAACGTTCGTCTTCAGGATGCACTGCCACCGCTTGGTCGCCGAGCATGGTTTCGGGGCGGGTCGTCGCCACGACTAAGTAATCGTTACCGTTAGTGAGCGGATAACGCAAATGCCACATATTGCCTTGTTCTTCTTCGGAAATAACTTCCAAATCCGACACGGCGGTGTGCAGCACCGGATCCCAGTTGACGAGACGTTTGCCGCGATAAATCAAGCCTTCTTCATGCAAACGCACAAACACTTCTTTCACCGCGTTGGATAAACCCTCGTCCATCGTAAAACGTTCACGGCTCCAATCCGGTGAAGCGCCCATGCGGCGTAGCTGCTTGGTAATGGTGCCGCCCGATTCTTCTTTCCATTTCCAGACTTCATCCATAAATTTGTCGCGGCCTAAATCATGGCGACTTAAACCTTTGGCGGCAAGCTGGCGTTCAACCACCATTTGCGTGGCGATACCGGCGTGATCGGTGCCCGGTTGCCAAAGGGTGGGTTTGCCTTGCATACGATTGAGGCGAATCAGGGTATCCATAATCGTGTCTTGGAACGCGTGTCCCATGTGCAAACTGCCGGTGACGTTTGGCGGCGGAATCATAATGCAATAGGGGGTTTTGTCGGAGTCGGTATTGGGTGAGAAATAACCAGCGTTTTCCCAAGTTTGATACCACTTGGCTTCAATCGTTTTCGGGTCGAAATGCTTTTCCATGATGTTGAATTCGTTTCTGAGTAAAAAATAGCGTTAATTATAACAAGCTGAAGCGTGAAGGGCGGTTGAAAATTCACGTCTTTGATGTCTTTGAATCATGAAGGTCACGAAGAACACGAAGTTTTAAAACGTGAAGTCTTTGATTTATGGCTGGCCAGTCACTTTTTGTCTTTCGTGGTTTCAAAATAAGTTGTTTGGACGTTCAACCAGCGCTAACTCGGTGGGTTGAGTTGGCTGGCGGTGGAGGTGTTACGACGAAACCAGCCCGCAATACTGGCGCGTGGATGGCGCGTGGGTTTGACTTCGTGCGGGTGCTGTTCGCTCATAAACACCACCATCGTGCCCATTTTGGGGGTGACGGTGCCGATAATGTCGGTATCTTCATCATTAAACATCACCAGTTCTCCGCCCCAATCGGCTTGCCAATCCGGGTTTAAATAAATCACCGTGGTGACCATACGGTTGGCCGCGCCACGAAAACTATCGCGGTGTTTTTTGTAAAAATCGCCGGGCGAGTACAGCGCATAATGGGCTTCGTACTCAAATAAGCCGAGAAAAAGCTGGCGATTGAGTTCGGTTTGCAGTTGTGCCATAAGACTTAAAAACTCGGTTTGAGTCGTCGTTTGACCTTCAATCCAATGAATACTGTCGCGGCGAATTTTTTCGTTTTGTTGGTGTTCGTGACCTCGACCTATACCGGCAGGTTTGAGTTCACCTTGTTGGTCAAAGGCGTGTACTTCGTTTAATAGACGTTCGCATAGGTTGTCAGGTAATGCGTTTTCCCAAATATACCAACCTTGTTCAACTAGGCTGTCAATGGCGTGATTAAGGGTTTGCTGGTTGAGTGAATAGGGGGACAAGATGGCGTTACCGTTGCTGTGAATTTGAGCGAATTATGCGGCGGGAAAGAGGCGTTTGCAATGGGGTGATTAATAAAAAATTCAGCGCGGTATGTGACCGCGCTTGAGCAAGATAGAAGGGTGTGTTTAGCTAAGTAGTTGCAGGGTGTTGCTACGCTCTTGGTTGCCGATCGATAACATCATGATTGCGGCACGATTAAGCACATCATCGCGCGATTGTTCACTCGCGGCTTTGGCAACGTCAGTGTCTTCGATTTGGCTACGCGAGCCGATGGTGTTGATTTGCGTATTGGCCATATTATTAAACGCCGACACTAAGCCGTTTTGTTGCGCGCCAAATTGCGCGCGAACCTCGCCCATGAATTCCCCGGCGGTTTGTAAGGCTTGCATGGCTAAACCTGCGTTCGCTGGATTGTTTAGATCCAAATTTGCCAAGCCGAGTGCATTAGGCTGTAGGTTAGGTAGGCTTAGCTCACTTTGACTATCGCCTAGCGCAATTTGGATGGCGTTGAGCTCACCGTTGAGTAGGTTCATGCCGTTGAATTGGGTTGTGGTGGCAATGCGATCCAATTCTTTAAGGCCTTGTTGAAATTCGGTATTAAGGTGGTTGCGTTGCGCGGGGTTAAGCGTGCCGTTAGAGGCTTGTAGCGATAGATCATACATCCGTTGCATATTGACGCTAAAGGATTGACTTGCGCCATCCGCCGTTTGTAATAAACCCATGCCGTCGTTGGCATTACGCATACTTACCGATTGCGCCATCACTTGCGAATTCATCGCATTGACCATAGCTAAACCGGCAGGATTGTCTGCGGCGGTATTGATCTGTTTACCCGAGGCGAGAGCGCTTTGGGTTGGGTTGATGCCTGTGTAGGGCGAAGTAACCGAGTGAATGGAATCAATGCTCATAATAAATCTCCGCAGGTTTGTCTATTACCTCTTTATAATACACCTAAATCCATAGAATTAAAAAGGAAAGCGAATGTCGTGTTGCGGTAAAGGGTTTTGCAACTTTCAGTTTCCGGACGGCCCGCCTTTGACTGATTATTCGGTGACGAATTTGAATGCGCAGTACTTATTTTTGCCTTATGGCACACTGTTGCAAAAGGGTGAAATTGTGCGCATTTGGATGGAGTCGGGTAAAACCAAGGCGGTGATTGTTGATGGTAAATGGCCGATTCGATTCGATGCTCAGGGGGCACACGCGTTAGGGCGCGATGAAGACCTGCCATGGCAGCTTGTTGCGCATGATACCGGCTTTGAGTTTGACGATGTGATGCGCTGGCCAAGCCATGATTTAGCTAATCCTAATGCGCAACCGGTGGTATTGGAGTTTCGCCATCCGATTGACGTGAAGCCGAGTTTTAAACTTCGCTTTTTGCAGTTTCTGTATAAAATGCGTAATTTATCAACAGGCACATAGCGGCGTTTGAATAGTTGTTTTGAATGCCCAAGGTGCGTCTAGAGGTCATTTTTTGAACAGTCTTGGTCGTTGTTTTTATCCGAAACAAGGAATCGAAAATTCGGCTTAAATCGAAAAAACTTATAAAGTCGAATCCGTTATAATCCTTCTTTCTTTCGGGCGCAACGGATTGACCTTTATGCGATTAATTCGCGGATTACACAACCTATCGGCATTTCAACGGGTATTTGAAAACGGAAGTGGAGTGACAATAGGTAATTTTGATGGTGTGCATTTAGGTCATCAAGCGGTTTTAAATCAGGTGAATCGGCAGGCTAAACAACAGGGTTTGCCGAGTGTTGCCATTATTTTTGAACCTCTACCGATAGAGTTTTTTACGCCGGATAAAGCCCCTGTACGCTTAATGAATTTGCGTGAAAAGTTACGCGCTTTTGAATCTGTGGGCGTGGATTATGTATTATGTGTTGCCTTCAATCGTAGCTTTGCTCAACTCAGTGCGCAACGTTTTGTGGACAGTGTTTTAATACAAGGGTTAAACGTTAAGCATCTGGTTGTTGGCGATGACTTTCGCTTTGGTCAACATCGTCAAGGTGATTTTGCCTTGTTAGCGCAACAAAGCCGCGTTTACGGTTTTGAATTAAGCAGTATGCCGACCTTTTGCGTCGATGGCGAACGGGTTAGCAGCACGCGTATTCGCTCGGTATTACAAACGCCGGATTTGGCGGAGGCTGAATGTTTATTAGGCCGAACGTTTTCTTTTGAGGGGCGCGTGATTCATGGCCAAAAGCTCGGTCGGACGATTGGATTTCCGACCTTAAATTTAAACCCGAAGCGCTTACAAATGCCGGTAAATGGCGTGTTTGCCGTATACGTGGCCGGACTTGATTCACAGCCTTGGCCGGGGGTGGCGAATATTGGTGTACGCCCAACAGTGCAGGGTGTGCGGCCTTCGATAGAAGTACATTTATTTGATTGGACCAAAATGGTGTATGGCGCACATGTAGAAGTGCGTTTAGAGGCGTTTATTCGCCCGGAAATGAAATTTAACGGTTTGGCCGAATTACAAGCGCATATTGCGCGGGATGCGGCGCAGGCCAGACAGCTTTTAAAAATCTGAGTTTGAGACTTTAACCATGACTGATTACAAATCGACCTTAAACCTTCCCGATACCGAGTTCCCGATGCGTGGCGACTTGCCTAAACGTGAACCCCAGCAAGTGCAGGCCTGGTTGCAATCCGACCTGTATCAAACCGTACGTCAAGCGATGGCGGGGCGGCCAAAGTTTGTGTTACATGATGGCCCGCCTTACGCCAACGGCGATATTCATATCGGTCATGCGGTGAATAAAGTGCTAAAAGACATGATTGTAAAGTCGAAAGGCCTGAGTGGATTTGATGCGCCGTTTGTGCCGGGTTGGGATTGTCACGGTTTGCCGATTGAACTCAACGTGGAAAAAACCCATGGCAAAGTCGGTGTGAAACTCAATGAACGTGAGTTCCGCCAGGCCTGCCGTGATTATGCGCAAAGCCAAGTTGAAGGCCAGATGAAGGATTTTCAACGTTTAGGCATTATGGCGGATTGGAATAATCCCTATCTGACCAAAGCGTTTGATTTCGAAGCGAATGAAGTGCGTGCATTGGCCAAAATTATCCAAAAAGGTCATTTGGTTAAAGGCACCAAACCAGTTTATTGGTCAATCGGCGGACGTTCGGCGCTGGCCGAAGCGGAAGTGGAATACGAAGAAAAACGTTCGAACGCGATTGATGTGCGTTTTAAAGTGTTGGATCAAGCCGCGTTTTTTGAACGTTGCCATCATGTCGAAGATCACACCGGCGAAGGGCCGATTTCGGTGGTGATTTGGACCACAACCCCTTGGACACTACCGGCCAACCAAGCGGTGGCGATTAATCCAACGCTGGAATATGCGTTGGTTCAGGTGCAGGGTGAGCAGGGTCCGGAGCGTTTATTTATCGCCGAAGCCTTGGTGAAAGACGTGATGGCGAAATGTGATATCGAACACTATCGTGTGGTGGCTTATGGTCGCGGTGATCAGTTTGAATTGTTGCGTTTACAGCATCCGTTTTATGAGCGCATTGTGCCGATTATTTTAGGTGAACACGTCACGGTCGATGCCGGTACCGGCTGTGTTCATACCGCACCGGGGCATGGTCAGGACGACTATATCGTTGGCCTAAAATACGATTTAGACGTCGATTGTCCGGTTGATGGCGCGGGTAACTTTGTCAGCGGTACGCCGTTGTTTGAAGGCTTGAATGTACTCAAAGCCGATGACGCGGTGATTGAAGTGTTAAAGCAACACCAGGCGTTATTGCATCACGAGGCGATTCGCCACAGTTACCCGCATTGCTGGCGTACCAAAACGCCGTTGATTTTCCGTGCCACCCCGCAATGGTTTATTAGCATGGATCAACAAGGCTTGCGTTCGAGTGCGATGGAGGCGATTAAAACCGTGCAATGGGTGCCGGAATGGGGTCAAAACCGTATCGAAGGCATGATTGACGGTCGCCCGGATTGGTGTATTTCGCGCCAACGTTTATGGGGGGTGCCGATCACGATTTTTGTGCATAAAGTCAGCGGCGAAATGCACCCGCGCACCGTCGAATTGATGGAGCAGGTCGCGCAACGGATTGAAAAACACTCGATTGATGCTTGGTACGATTTGGATGCCAGCGAGTTGTTGGGTGATGAAGCGAACGACTACGAAAAAGTACAAGATATTTTGGATGTCTGGTTTGATTCCGGTGTCACCCACTTTGGCGTGTGTGAACAACGCACCGAATTGCAAGCCCCGGCGGATTTGTATTTAGAAGGCTCGGATCAACATCGCGGTTGGTTCCAGTCCTCGCTATTGACCAGTATCGCGATGAATGAAGTCGCGCCTTACAAACAAGTGCTCACGCATGGGTTTACCGTGGATAAAGACGGCAAAAAAATGTCGAAATCGAAAGGTAACGTGGTCGCACCGCAAAAAATCGCCGACACCCTCGGCGCGGATATTTTGCGTTTGTGGATTTCCGCCGCCGATTATCGTTACGAAATGACCGTATCGGACGAAATTATCAGTCGCACAGCCGATGCCTATCGCCGTATTCGGAATACCGCGCGTTTCTTATTGGCGAACCTCAAAGGCTTTGATCCGGCAAAGGACTTGGTGGCGTATGAGGATTTATTGCCGTTGGATAAATGGGCGATAGGCCATGCGCATCAGTTGCAAACGCAAATTGTCAGCGCCTATGAGCAATATCATTTTCATCAAATTTACCAAACCGTCTCGCATTTCTGCTCGGTTGAGCTCGGTTCGTTCTATTTGGATGTGATTAAAGATCGCCAATATACCTGTAAAGCAGACGGTTTGGCGCGCCGTTCGACGCAAACTGCGCTGTATCACATCGTTGAGGCGATGACGCGCTGGATTGCGCCGATTTTGAGTTTTACCGCTGAAGAAATTTGGCGTTATATTCCGGGCGAACGCGCTAAAACCGTGTTTGTGGCAACTTGGTATGAGGGGCTAACCGCATTGGATGAAAATGCGCAAATGAACTCGGCTTATTGGGCGCAAATTATGGACGTGCGTTCGGCGGTATCCAAGCGTTTGGAAGAGCTGCGCAACGAAGGCAAAATCAAAGCCTCGTTGACCGCGGAAGTGACTTTGTTTGCCGAGGGTGCGTTGTATGAGCAACTGGCGGCGTTAGACGACGAATTGCGTTTTGTGTTGATTACGTCCTATGCGAAGGTTTTGCCCTTGGCGCAGAAATCCGCCGAAGCGTTACAAAGCGAGCTAAAAGGTCTGTGGATTGACGCGCAGCCGACTGACAAAACCAAATGCCCGCGTTGTTGGCATCACCGCGCGGATGTCGGCGTACACGTCGACCATCCTGAACTGTGTCAGCGTTGTGTCGATAACGTCGCCGGTGACGGCGAAGTGCGCCAGTTTGCTTGATGGATTTTGCACCACAGAGACACGAAGACATGAAGTTCTTTCGGGATTGAACCACGAAGAACACGAAGGTTGTTGGTGTTTTCTCGTTCCCACTGTCCTCAGTGGGAACGCAGACCTGTTTTCGAATGAAGCAACACTAACGCTCACTACCAACCAAGCGTTCCCACGCAGGAGAGGCTGTGAAAGAATTTATTATTGCCCACCGCTGGGTTAGATTTACAGTGCAAGCCATTTGTTTTGAACCACGAAGGTCACGAAGAACACGAAGACTTTTAACGTTTAGGTCTCTTTATTTTAATAATTCTTCGTGCCTTCGTGTCTCTGTGGTGAATAAAAAAGAGTAGTTAAATGAATATGAGTGTTTCTCAATCCGGGTTGCGGTATTTGTGGTTAGCAGGCCTGGTATTAGTCCTGGATCAAATCACCAAGTATTTAGCGGTGACGTATCTGAGCTTTGGCGTGCCGGTAGCGGTGATGCCGCATTTTAATTTAACGCTGGTGTATAACTACGGCGCGGCGTTTAGTTTTCTGGCGGATATGGGCGGTTGGCAACGTTGGTTTTTTGCGGTTTTAGCGCTGGCCGTATCAGCAGGCCTGCTATTTTGGCTCAGTAAACTCAAAGCCAAGCCGACGTTTGAGGTATTAGGATTAAACCTGATTTTAGCCGGGGCGATAGGCAATTTAATTGACCGCGTATTATTCGGCAAGGTCACCGATTTTCTCGATTTTTATTACGGCACTTGGCATTACGCCACCTTTAATATCGCCGATGTGGCGATCAGTGTCGGCGCGGCGATGCTCATTATCTATGAGTTCTTTCTCAAACCCAAGGCTGAAAAAACATCTTAATCGAGTCTCAACAGACCCTAACCCTCAATCGGTTTATAAGCTTTCACAAGCGGCATCAACCACCGCCCACGTATTGCCGCCGGCTTGTTTGGCGAGCTTTTTCGCCTTGGTGGCTAAAGATGCCAGCTTTTGCTGATGGGCGACCAGTCCCGGCGGCACCACTAACACCCCCAGCGATAAACTCATTAATGGAAACAGCTGCGCAACCCCTTCGCGATTTACCCCTTGTATGCCGCCACGCTGAATATCTTCTTCTTTGTAGTAGGGCAGAATTTGTTGGTTAAAGCGTTTTATGATGGTTTCGCACACGTCGGCATAGTCGTTGGCTTTTTCTGAAATCATCATAAAGTCATCGCCGCCGATATGGCCGACAAAATCGCATTCCTGATGACGTACGGATTTTAGCAGGTCTGAAATCATGCGAATAATTTCGTCACCTTGATCATAGCTATAAAAATCGTTATAGGGTTTGAAGTGATCGGCATCGACATATATCACATAAAACCCGGTGCGTTGTTGAATCAGTTTTTCGATATGACGCTGAATGGGCACATTACCCGGTAAGCCGGATAGCGGATTGGCATACTGTGCATTTTTGATTTTAAGATCGGTAATCAAACGTAATAAATCTAAAAAACGACCGCAACCACGATAGCGACCGTTGTCGGTAATAATAAACGCATCGCCGCGATGGCTGGCTTGGTGGTCGGTAATGAGGCGGCTGAGTGTTTCAACCGGAGTATGAATATCGACCACAATCGGCTGATCATCCATTATCTGCACAATCGGTTTGCGCTGGTGCAACTCATGACCGAAGCGGTGAGCAAGGCGATCCATCAACTCTCGCCGCCAAATCATGCCTAGCACCTTTTCGTTTTCAACAACCGGCATAAAATCGAGTGTATGCTCTTGCAACAATTTTTGCGTTACCCAATGCACTGGCGTTAGTGGGTCGAGCGAATCGGTTTCAAGAATTAAGCTGGAAAGGTCGGTAGTCACATCCGTTAACACCTGTTGTGAGGGCTGGCGCCACGCATAATCAAGATGGTCGCTGATTTGTGCGTGAGGGCGACGAAATAGATAACCTTGCACGTAGTCGATACCGATGGCCTCGATTACCTGCAAGTCGGCTTCGTTCTCCACGCCTTCGGCAACCAACTTGGTATTGAGGCCTTGCGCCAGCGTTTTAATGGTTTCAAGAAAATGGCGTTTATCTTTATCCTGCGCGATACCCAAAATAAAATGCTTATCGATTTTGACAAAATCGGGACGCACTTCTGACCACATACGCAAACCGTTGTAGCCGCCGCCTAAATCATCAAGCGCGACTTTAAACCCCATGCGTCGATAGTGATTAACCGATTCGATAAAGACATTAAAGTCTTCAACCGGCTGCAATTCGGTAATTTCAATGACGACTTTATCCAGCGCGATGCCTTGTTTATGCAGGCAGTCGAGCGTCATGCCGTCTTGGTGGCCTTCGGCTAGCAGGGCATTGACAGTCACGTTGATAAAAAGCAAATCTTGCGTGTTTTGTTGACGAAAGCTTTCAATCGCGATGTGACGCGCCAGCCAATCCATTTCGAATAGGCAGCCGTGCTCCTGCGCGACTTGAAATAGATTGATCGGGTTGTGCAAAGAGGAATTGGCCGGGCCGCGAATCAAAGCCTCGTGTCCCAGAATACGTTGGTTTTTTAAATCAACGATGGGTTGAAACAACGCTTTGAGCTGGCGATGTTGAAAAATATTAGCCAGTTCAATACCTAAACGGTTGGTTGATAACTTGGCAAGCATCAATTCCATTGACTGGTCGATAGCCGGATGTTGCGCGAAGGGCTGAGAAGTAAGCATGAAGCCTTGTATTCCTTAAAAAACTAAAAAGAGAGATTTAACGATGTTTAGACTAGCTTAAAAAGATGAAAGATATATGACATCAAGGTGAGTGTTGTGTGAAAGAATCACCAGGCCTGGTTAAAGCAGGGGGATTTAAATCAATGATATGAATTTATTGAAAAGGGTATTGCTTGAAAACGCGTTAAATAAAAAACCCGCCGAAGCGGGTTTGATTTTGCAAAAAGCCGTTCAGCGATTAGGCTGAATAATACATGTCAAACTCAAGCGGATGCGTGGTAGCACGTAGTTTAGTGACCTGCTCCATTTTCAATTTGATGTAAGAATCAATCATATTGTCCGTGAATACACCAGTTGAAGTTAAGAATTCGCGGTCTTGATCCAATGCTTCCAATGCTTCTTCTAAAGACGCACAAACGGTTGGGATCATCGCTTCTTCTTCCGGCGGTAAGTCGTATAAATCTTTCTCAGCCGGTGCGCCCGGATCGATTTGATTTAGGATACCGTCCAAACCGGCTACTAGGGTTGCAGAGAACGCCAAGTATGGGTTAGCGGTTGGGTCAGGGAAGCGTAATTCAACACGGCGAGCACGTGGGCTTGGCGCGTAAGGAATACGGATCGATGCTGAACGGTTACGACCAGAATAAGCCAACAGAATTGGCGCTTCAAAGCCTGGAACCAAACGCTTGTAAGAGTTAGTGCCTGGGTTACAGAAAGCGTTCAGCGCGCGCGCGTGCTTGATGATACCGCCGATAAACCATAAGGCTTCTTGTGACAAACCAGAATAAACGTCACCGGCAAACAGGTTTTTACCGTCTTTAGATAAAGAAACGTTGATGTGCATACCTGAACCGTTGTCGCCCACGATAGGTTTGGCCATAAAGGTAGCGGTTTTACCCAGTGCGTGACAGGTGTTATGAACGCAATATTTTAGGATTTGTACTTCGTCGGCTTTTTTAACCAGCGTGTTACCACCAATCGCCAATTCACACTGACCGGCAGTGGCGACTTCATGGTGATGCGCTTCAACTTTTAGCCCCATCGCTTCGGCCATATGGCAGATGTCGGCGCGTAATTCGTGTAATTGGTCAACCGGTGGAACGGGGAAATAGCCGCCTTTGACGGTTGGGCGGTGACCGATGTTACCACCTTCAAAAACCTTTTCGCTGTTCCAAGATGCTTCGTCGGCGTCAAGTTTAACGAATGAACCGGAAATGCTGATGCCCCAACGCACGTCATCGAATACAAAAAACTCAGGCTCTGGACCAAAAAACGCGCTGTCAGCGATGCCGGTCGATTGCAGATACGCTTCGGCTTTTTTCGCAATAGCGCGCGGATCTTTTTCGTAACCTTCCATGGTAGCCGGTTCGATAATTTCGCAGCGGACAATAAGTGTTGGATCGTTAGTGAACGGATCTAAAACATAGCTGTCAGCTTGCGGCATTAAAATCATGTCTGAGTCTTGAATGCCTTTCCAGCCTTTAATAGAGGAGCCATCAAACGACGTACCGTCGGTGAACAAACTTTCGTCGGCGCGGTGTGCAGGAATGGTGACGTGTTGTTCTTTACCGTGGGTATCGGTAAAACGTAGGTCGATGAATTTGACTTCTTTTTCTTTAATCAAATCAAAAATCGCTTGTGGCATGGTTTTATCCTTTTTTTTGGGTTTTTAGAGGAATTTCGTCACTTCTGACGTTTTGGGTTTATTTAAACTTTGCCTAGTTTTAGCTTAAAGTGTGCCAGTTTGTGGGTTGATGATTAAATTTTTTAACATAATGAAATGTAACGATTTATTTTGATTTCAATAGAGGGGGGCGGCGCAGTGATGGTGACTGATGTTTTATTTTGGTGCAATGTTTTTGTTTTATTGGTGCGTTGTGCCGATTGACAGCGCGCTGTGCGCTGTGTTTTGACATCTGTTTGTCATATTCACTCAGTATAGTGGCGAAAACTTAAATTTAACTTTGTCCTATAGGTGATTTATGAGTCAAACGCAACACGCATTGCACGATGCGCTCAACGGAACGGCCGCGAAAAAACGTCTCAAACGTCGCAGACTAAGTGACCATACTGCAAAGTATAGTATCTCGGTCGGCGGGGTGAGTATTATTTTTGCCGTGTTTTTGATTATGTTCTTTTTGTTGTATGTGGTTTTGCCGTTGTTTATTCCGGCCACGATGGAAAAGCGCGGCGCAATCCCCGTACCCGGCGGCATTGAAACGACGACGTTGCATTATGCCGTTGATGATTATAAAGAAGTGGCGGTGCGTTTGACTGATTCAGGTCGGGTTATTGGTTTTAATACCGACAGCCAGCAGGTTCTCCTTGATCAAACCATTCCGCTTAACGGCGCAACTATTACCAGCTTTACTTTAATTAATGAAGCGCGTAATCAGTTTGCTTATGGGTTGTCGGACGGGCGCGTGTTAATTGGTTCGATTGGGTTTAGTATCAGCTATCCAAACAATGTGCGAACCGTTACCCCGAGCATCGATTGGCCGTATGGTGATCAAGGTAAGCCGCTGATTCAAGGCAGTATTGATCGCTTGGCGGTGCGCGATAGTGCTTCGCGGATGATGATTGTGGTGCAGTCAGATGAGGACGATTTGCTAACCATTCGGACGTTTAATAAGAGTTCGTCTTTTTTAACCGAAACGGTGGAGTTGGAGCTGGATTCGCAAGCGCAAATGCAGACCGCGTTTGATGCCGAATGGTTGTTGTTAGGCGGACGGATGCGCGACTTGGTGTTGGTGTCCGATAAGGGACAGGCCGAATATTACAACATCGCTAATATTCATGCGCCAGAGTTGTTGCAAAAAGTGCGTTTGGTACCGGCAGCTGAGGCGATTACCGATGCGACCTTTTTGACGGGTAATTACTCGATGATGTTTGCCACTGATAAGGGGCGGGTGCTGCAGTGGTTCCCTGTGCGTGATGAAAATAATGATTTTGCATTGCACGAAATACGCCAGTTTCAGCGTCATACTCAGCCGATTCATGCGATTGGGGTAGAGGATGCACGCAAGGGTTTTGCGGTGGGGGATGCCAACGGTCAGTTTGATTTGTTTTATTCAACATCGCAACGACACTTAGGCGGCGAGCGGGTCTCTGAGGCGGCGATTAAGATGATTCGTATGACGCCGCGCGAAGATGGCGCATTAATTGAAACCGCCAGCGGTGAGTTGATTAGTTATGACATTGATAATCCTCACCCCGAAGTGTCGTTATCAAGCTTGTGGAGTAAGGTGTGGTACGAAGGGTATAGCGAGCCAACTTATACTTGGCAATCGTCGTCAGGTACCGATGATTTTGAATCGAAATTTTCTTTAACGCCGCTCACCTTCGGAACGATTAAAGCGGCGCTTTATTCGATGTTGTTTGCGGTACCGATTGCGATTTTTGCCGCGATTTATACCGCTTTCTTTATGGACAAACAAACACGCCAATGGATTAAGCCTTCGGTTGAACTTATTGAGGCTTTGCCGACGGTTATTTTAGGTTTTTTAGCGGGATTATGGTTGGCGCCGTATATGGAGGCAAATTTACCCGGTTTCTTTGCCATTATTTTGGTGGTACCGCTAGGGATTATCGGTTTTGGTTTGCTTTGGTCGAAGTTGCCTGAACGTGTGCGTATTAGTGTGCCGGTGGGTCGGCGCGCGGTGTTAATGATTCCGGTGATTATCTTTTTGGGTTGGCTATCCTTGTCGTTAAGCACGCCGATTGAGCAGGCGTTCTTTGAAGGTGATATGCGCCATTGGTTGACCGATAGCGCCGGTATCGACTTTGACCAGCGCAATGCAATGGTTATCGGCTTTGCGATGGGCTTTGCGTTGATTCCGACCATTTTCTCTGTTGCTGAAGATGCAATTTATAGCGTACCGGCTTATTTGGTTAACGGTTCTTACGCTTTGGGCGCTAGCGGTTGGCAAACGCTGACTGGCGTCGTATTACCGACTGCTAGTCCGGGGATTTTTTCTGCGATTATGCTCGGCTTTGGTCGCGGGGTCGGCGAAACCATGATTGTATTAATGGCCTCCGGCAATACGCCGATTATGGATGTCAACCTGTTCGAAGGGATGCGTACCTTGTCGGCTAACTTGGCGGTGGAAATGGGCGAGACCGAGGTGGATAGTTCGCACTACCGTGTGCTGTTTTTAGCAGGCCTGGTGCTGTTTATCTTTACTTTCTTCTTTAATACCTTGGCCGAAGTGGTGCGTCAAAAAATGCGCCGTAAATATGGCTCACTCTAAGCGATAAAGGACGTCAGCATGAAAACATGGTTTAAAAAGGGTGAACATTGGGTTTGGTTTAGTGCTTCGGCGGTGAGTATCGCGGTGGTGCTGGTGTTTGGGTTGTTGTTATTGATCGCCGCGCGTGGCTTGAACCACTTTTGGCCGCATCCGGTATATGACTTTCAACTTGCCCAAGCGAATGGCCAAGTTGAGCAGATAACCGGTGAAATCCATAATCGGCGGATAAAAGAAGTGTTTGATCCGGCTAATCCGAGCGTTGAAATCAAAGAACCGCAGTTATTGATTAAAACGGGTAACCGCGATGTGTATGGTTTGGATTTTCGTTGGGTGAGTGAAAAAGATATTGTTGATCAGGCTTGGACAAAATCACAAGGTATCAGCATTATCGAGCGTTATGAGTGGGGCAATATGTATGGCTACATTCAGGCATTGCGTCAAAGCGGCCACCCTACGCTGTTGGGCGAGGCGGCACAAGTGGGTTTAGCGCAAGCGGTCGCTAAAAGTCATCGCATTCGTGCTGAAATTCGCCATATAGAAAAGGGCGTTATCGGCGGGATTAACCACGAATTGCAACAATTACGTTTTGAAGAGCGTAAGCTGCAGTTGGCACAACAATGGGATAGCGCGAATGCCGAACGCATCGAGCAGCGTCGCTTGGCGTTGCAAGGACAGTATGGCGATTTACAGGCCAGTCTTGATGCGTTGTACGCCAAACTTAAAGCCGAAGGCGAGGTAGTGGTGCGTATTGCCGGTGATCGCGAAGTGGTGATTCCGGTGAGTCATATGGTTCATTTTTGGCAACCAAACGAGATGCATCTGGGTCAAAAAGTCGTGTTTTTCTTCGGTTCGATTAAAAACTTCTTGTTAGACGATCCGCGCGAAGCGAATACCGAAGGCGGCGTATTTCCTGCGATAGTCGGTACGCTTACCATGGTGATTTTGATGACCTTGTTTGTATTGCCGATGGGCGTGATTGCCGCGATTTATATGCGTGAATATGCCAAGGAAGGGGCGTTGTTACGCTTGATTCGCATCTCGATTAATAATCTAGCAGGGGTGCCTTCAATCGTGTTCGGTATTTTTGGTTTAGGCTTTTTCGTGTATGTGCTAGGGCATTCGATTGACCAGCTGTTCTACGACTATGCCTTGCCTAATCCGACCTTTGGTACACCGGGCTTACTTTGGGCGGCCTTGACGATGGCGCTATTGACTTTGCCGGTGGTGATTGTGTCTACCGAAGAAGGGTTGTCGCGTATTCCGCGTGCGCTACGTGAAGGCGGGTTGGCGTTGGGCGCAACCAAGGCTGAAGTGATTATACGCATAGTTTTGCCGATGGCGACGCCGGCGATTATGACCGGGTTGATTTTGGCGATTGCGCGCGCGGCGGGCGAAGTTGCGCCGTTAATGTTAGTGGGCGTAGTGAAGCTGGCTTCAGAGTTGCCAGTGAACCTGACAGCACCGTTTGTGCATCTTGATCAAAAGTTTATGCACTTGGGGTTCCATATTTATGATGTCGGCTTCCAAAGCCCGAACGTAGAGGCCGCGCAGCCGTTGGTGTATGCCACCTCGTTGCTGTTGGTGCTGGTGATAGTGGCGCTCAATTTGGGGGCGATAGCGATTCGTAATCGTTTGCGCGAGAAATATAAGGCGCTAGATAACTAAACAATCACTCGCTTTGTGTTGGAGTTGAGGCTTTTGCGGCCTGTGCCGCGCCGATTTAACGGATTTAATTTGCAAGGATAATGAATATGAGTGAAAAAACCATCAATTTAACTATGGGCCACGATCACCGCGGGATGTCGTTGGAACAAGAGAAAATGGCGATTGAAGTCAAGGACTGGAACCTGTATTACGGTAAGTCGCAGGCGTTGAAAAACGTGAATATGAGTTTGCCGCAAAATCGCGTTACCGCGTTTATCGGTCCTTCTGGCTGTGGGAAATCAACACTGCTACGTTGTTTTAACCGTATGAATGACTTGATTGATATTGTACGCGTTGAGGGCAAAATGTATTTGCATGGCACGGATATGTACGATAAGCGCTTGGATGTTGCCGAGATTCGTCGTCGCATTGGTATGGTATTTCAAAAACCCAACCCTTTCCCTAAATCTATTTATGAAAACGTGGCCTATGGTTTGCGTTTACAAGGTATTAACGACAAGCGCTTATTGGATGAAACTGTGGAATGGGCGTTGCAGGGCGCGGGTTTGTGGAATGAGGCGAAAGATCGTTTAAACGAAAATGCGCTGGGGATGTCCGGTGGACAACAACAACGTTTATGTATTGCACGCGCCATTGCGATTAAGCCGGAAGTCATGTTGTTGGACGAACCAACTTCGGCACTTGACCCGATTTCGACCTTGGCGATTGAAGAACTGATTTTTGAACTGAAAAAAGAGTTCACGATTTTAATCGTTACCCACAATATGCAACAGGCGGCACGTGTATCCGACTATACCGCGTTTATGTATATGGGCGAACTGGTGGAATATACCGACACGGATTCGTTGTTTACCAATCCGCAGAAAAAACGTACCGAAGACTACATTACCGGACGTTACGGCTAAGCATATGCAGGCCTGGTGGCTTAGCCGTAAAAACCTTATGTAGCAACACAAATAGCAATAGATTGAACAGAATAAAGGAAGATATTTATGGAAAGAAAAAACTTTGGTACGCATGTGTCCGCTTTGTATAACCAATATTTAGAGGATTTATTTAATCAAGTATTGGAAATGGGCGGATTGGTTGAACGCCAATTATCCAATGCGGTGTTGGCGGTACAAAATGCCGATTTGGACAGCGCCCGCGAGGTTATCGCTTTAGATAAATTAATTAATCGTGAAGAAATGGAAATTGATCGTTTGTGTGTGCGCGTATTGGCGCGTCAACAACCGACCGCATCCGACTTGCGTTTGGTTATATCGGCGATTCGCATTGCGGTTGATCTTGAACGTATGGGCGATGAAGTGGTAAAAATTGCGAAATTGGTCATTAATTTGGCAGGCTTTGAAGATCAGTCATGTCGCAGCTTACAAGGCTATAAGCAATTGATTGAAATTTCAGCGCGCGCTAATGATATGCTCAAAATGGTATTGAATGCGTTTGCGCGTTTGGACGTTAAAGATTGCGCCGCCGTGATTGAAGAAGAAGAGCGAGTGGACGATTTGTTTAAAGTGGCCATGCAAGAAGTGACCACGCGCTTTAAACAGTCCGATAGCGACGTTGAGTGTTTGCTGGAGTTGGTTTATGCTTTACGCGCCAGTGAACGCTTAACCGACCACGCTCGCAATATCGCCGAAAGCGTGATTTATTTGGTCAATGGCCAAGATATGCGCAATATCGATGCCGAGCGTTTATCGACACTGCTTGAAGAACTTAACGATTAAGGAAGGCCTATGTCAAAGTCAAAAATATTGGTGATAGAAGACGAAGCGGCGATTCGCGATATGCTCAACTTTACACTCAATGCCGCTGACTTTGAGGTGGTAGAAGCGCCGAACGCGGAACAAGGGTGGAAAATGCTCATAGAGCAATCCCCCGATTTATTAGTGTTGGACTGGATGTTGCCAGGCATTTCCGGCGTCAATCTAGCCCAGCGCATCCGCCAGCATGAACAAACACGCACCATTCCGATTATTCTGCTCACCGCGCGCGGCGAAGAAACCGATCAGGTATTGGGTTTTGATGCCGGCGCGGATGATTACGTGGTGAAACCTTTTTCGCCACGCGCGTTAGTCGCGCGTATTAAAGCCTTATTACGCCGTAAAGACCCGCATGCCTTATCCAGCGATTTGCTACAGCAAGGCGATTTGAAACTGGATTTAACCAGCTACCGCTTTTGGGTAGGGGAGAACGAAATTAAACTCGGCCCGACGGAGTTTCGTTTAATGCAGTTTTTTATGTCGCATCCAAATCGCGTTTACTCTCGTATGCAGTTGCTTGATCAAGTATGGGGCGATCATGTGGTGGTCGAAGAGCGCACGGTCGATGTCCATATCCGTCGCCTCCGCCGCTTGTTAGAGCCGGTAGAAGCGCAAGACTATATTCAAACTGTACGCGGTGCGGGCTATCGTTTCTCGCAACCGACTTCATAAACTTTAGCAGGCCTGCTAGTTTTGTTGCATCTTAAACCCTTTTTTTCTATAGACCATTCCACGCGTTTGCTAGAGGAGCTGATTGGCCTAGCCACGCTGTTAGTTGTGGCGTTGGCGATTGGCGGTTTTACCGGCTGGTGGGCGCTGGGGTTTGTGCTGGGGTTTTTGCTTTATCTCGCGCGTAATTTGTATCAGTTTTTACATTTCTTATCGCTTGTACGTTCGCGTGATTTACAACCGATGGAAGCGCCGTTTGGCGTGTGGGGCGATATTTACGATGCCTATTTCGAAAAGGTCTATCAAGAGAAACGCCACATCAAACGCTTGCGTTCGGAAACCGAACAAGTACAACAGGCGATGAACCTGCTACCCGATGCCCATATCTCGCTAACACGCAAATTTCGCATCGAATGGGTAAACCTCAGCGCCGAAACCTTATTGGGTTTGCGCCAAACCGATGTGGGACAAAAAATCACCAATTTAATGCGCCAAACCGAAATGCAACGCTATTTGCAGCAAGAAAACTTTGACGAGAGCGTAGAATTTTACGCCAGCGCGGAAAGCACGCGCCGACTAAGCGCCCAAATCGTACCCTATTTTGAAAAACACTATTTATTGATTATTCGCGATGTCACCGATGCGCACAATCTGTCACAAATTCGCCGCGACTTTGTTGCCAATGCCTCGCATGAACTGCGCACACCGCTAACTGTTCTCAATGGCTATTTAGAATTAATGATCGACCAGCACGACAGCCTGCCGCCGATTTGGCAAAACCCGTTAAAACAAATGCACACGCAATCGGTGCGTATGCAAAACATTATTAATGATTTGCTCACGCTCTCGACAATGGAAGCGGATACCGCCATGTCGGAAATGGAATGGGTCGATGTTGTGCCGATGCTCAAACGCCTTGAAGCCGAATCGACACACCTCAGCGAAGGTCAACATCAGATCCAGTTTAGCTACGAAACCTCGGCGCTGTTAAAAGGCGCGGCGGAACCCCTGCGTAGCGTGTTTACTAATTTAGTCTCCAATGCGATTCGCTACACCCCGGAAGGCGGCAAAATATGGGTGCGCTGGTATCAAACGCCACAGCATTTAGTGTTTGAAGTCAAAGACACCGGCATCGGCATCGCCCGTGAACATATCCCGCGTTTAACCGAACGATTCTACCGCGTTGATACCGCGCGTTCGCGCACCACTGGCGGCACAGGCCTTGGCCTGGCGATTGTAAAACATATTCTCGAACGCCACCGCGCGCGCCTCGTCATTCACAGCCGCCTACAAGTCGGCTCAACCTTCCGCTGCGAATTCCCTCTACCCGACAGCACCCAAATCCCCACCGACATCACAACCGACGTATAAAAGGTGTTTCTATAGTTATTTGTATGTTTAGAGCGTCAAGCAAAAGCTGTGACAGCGCGGTAATGGAAGTATTAGCGCTTGAAGTATTCTTCCGAAGATTGGTATTTAGATCTGTTTTTGGCCTGACGTTCTTCGAGCTCTTGAAACTTTTCTAGGTGATTTAATCCTTAATCTAGACCAGTGTTACCCAAGACAGCAAAACCAATACCAGCACCCACGGTATAAGCCAAAATAAAGCCAGTTACAAAAGCTAACCACATTGGAGGATACTTTTTCTTTTTAGGTAGGCTATCAACATCTTGAGGAATTTGATTCATTTTTTATCCCTTTTGAAGCTTGATTGATAAATAAAAACAGTGAAAATAAACGCTAAACTTACTCAAAAGAAGCGACAAAAATCGCTATAAGCATGGATGCGAAAAACATCATAGACAGCATTCTTAACTTGACGAATCTTATATTTTTAGGCGCGATTTCGCTATCAATATCTTGTGGAACCTGTTTCATTTCTACACTCCGCTTAATTGTTTGCTAATTTATTATATCAAGTAGGCTAGGGGGCTAGGAAAGCACAAGGCGAATCGGGGTATTTATCCCTGAAAAATTTGTGGCTTTGTGAAAAAGATAGTTCAGTTCGAGAAGGCGCAAGGTAAAAAATAGTTGTTTTCAATCAAAAAATGGGCAACCTGGTTGCCTTTACTGGCCCGCTGGTTAACGCCATTCAGCATGGTCGCAGCCTAAAACACCCACCCAGACTTAGCGCTGGGTTTTTTAATTACTCACCATGCCACGGCGAACGCGGATCAACAAAATCAAATTTAATTTGCGATGTCGTGAAGTTGAGAGGGGATTCGTCTTCGTCCTTATTACTATTTCCTCGAATAGACTCCAGTGTCGCTAGCGAAAACAAAAAAACCTGAAAAGACGGAACACCAATAAAAGGTGAAAGCGCTGCCACCAAATAAATAGTTGTAGGCTCGTACATGCCCAACAACAACCCATTTCCCATTAAGAGCACAAGCACAACCCAAAACCAAGCAGGCCGTTCGCTTTTGACCTCCTGTAAATCCGATTTAACAGTGACAGCCGGAACTTGCTCGGCTTCTTGACTCCAATCTTCGGGCAGGACTTTTGATTTTGACATGACACACCTCGCAAACTTTCCTCACACGCGGAGGTTAATCTGGCCACACGTTAGAATATGGGTCGCGTGGATCGAAGCCGTCAATTATGATTTTGGAGCCACCGTACTTATAAGATCTTCTGTCGTTGTTGTCGGCATCGGTTGACTGAGTATCAAGAGGCGGCATGCCGTTGACCACGGGGACAAGAGAATACATCGCCAAGGCTACCGGCAAAACCGTCCACCAAGTATAGACACCAAAAAAGGCTGTCCACGCAAAACCAGCGCCCGCTCCAGCACCAATGGCAAAAATCGCACCCACCCAAAACCAGGCCGGGCTTCCTTTTTTCGGCTTAACCAAATCCGAAGCAACGACAACGCGCTCGACTTTTTTGACTTCTTGACTCCAATCCTCGGGCAAAACTTTTGACTTTGACATGACTCACCTCGCAAATTTTTCTTAATTATACAAGGTGTTTTTGATTTTTAATCTTTTTTGGGTGCCGTTGGTTGTGACGTAGCGCTGGGCTGCTCTTCACCATTATTTTCACCGCTCATTTTTCGGCGCGTATAGTCTTGCACAAGATCATTGAGTTGCGAAACAGATTCTGTGATTGATGCGTTTTTGTCGATTACACCAGCATCTTTTAACTGCTGTATCATGCGTTGGATTTCATAAAACTGATCGGAAAGTCTGACTTGATGGTTATTAGATAGCTGATTAAATAGATTTAATCGTTTATCACTGTTCATAAAGTCTAATGCTTGAAATGTGTAGCCATAATTATAGTCGCAAAGGCGGATTGCTATTTCTTCGACACGTCTAGCTGAGAGAATAATGGGGCGTTGTTTAATCGCCTCTATTAAATCCTGCACCGATGTAAACAAATCTTCAATGTCATCACCGTCCCAGTTAGCAGGTTTAATTGCAAAGGGGGAGGCATTCAACGCAAGTACAAAACCAAAAGTCGCTTTTTGCGCAACAATATCCGGCAGTATTTTTTTTAAATGATAAAGGTGGTGCGCATTTTGTCTAAATGGATTCCCTGTTTTGTGTGAGCGAACACCGGAGCCACGACGCTCGTTGCTTTTTGCACTAAACCAAGTAGCACCGTCTTCTTCGCCAAAAATGGCATCACCTGACCAAGATTTCACCTCAATGCAAAATACCCCTTTTTGTGTAACCAAAAGTGAATCAATTTCTGTCGTCTTGTCCTTGTTTGAGGGTATCTCTATCCTGTCGAATAAGAAGGCGTAATGCTCTCCAAGAAGGCCTTTTTGGAATCTGACCGCGCCGAGTTGTTTGTTTAGCGCTTTATTGAGCGCATATTCTCCCCATAGGCCACGCGCATAGTTTTTATCTTCTGTACTTAGCTGCCGCCATTCGTCATAAAGCTCTCTAGATGCCATGGTTAAAATCCTTAAACTCTAATGTTATGTTGTTTATGGGATGTGCCTATATTTTAAGCGACTTGTGTTCATCCCAAACCCATTTTCCCAATAAGAGAATGGGTTTGCTAAATTCAACATCAATCCATACTGAAAAACCGCAAAGTTCCGGTTAAGTGACGTGGTTAATTCGCGGGTGCAGGCTCGAAAAAGTCTTGCATTGCATCGGCTGTAAATTGGCGAGATGTCATAAGGTAGTTAGTCATCGGCCCTAACGATCTTAATAAAACAGTAGATTCGGTTGTTGGCGATTTAATGGTGAATATCACCTCCGGTACGAAATTTCTACCGTCGCCGTCCTTGCCTTCTTCCTTATCCTTTGCAGTGGCGATTTCTGATGCGGTGCGTTCGGCAAGGTTTGCGCCGACATTAGCAATCTGCGCAACTCTCCCATGAGCGAGATAGCCCATGCCGGAGAATGCTTGCGCAGCACTCAACAAGGGGCTTGTTATTCAAAAATTTCTGATACAGCTTGTGCAGATTTTTGACGTGATTGTTGCTTATAAAGCGTGGTAGCTCCCCCGCCTGTTATTTGTAAGGTATTTTTATATGATCCATCTGCTTTTAGGATGGTAATGTCCATTATTGGGATTAAAAACCTGTCATCATCTTTTTTATTTGAGCTTGTTTCAGTGACGTGTACAACCGTGCCTGCAACTGCGCCCACCACACCTCTGCCTAGTTCGTTAAAAACGCTCATACCGCTAGTTGGGGATGAGTGTGTTGAATTGGAACGGCCAACATATTTAACTTTATCGACTTTTATAGTCACCGGGCTTCCGGATTGTTCGATTTTAAACCCTTTTTCAGACAGGCGTTTTTTTACATCAGCTATAAATTCATCCCACGGGAACCTTTCATCAACCTCATGTTTTTCAAAACTTAGATTTACAATGCGGTCATTGATTCGCTCATAATGCTCAATCTTAGTGTTATACCCCTCAACAAAACGCGGCGAGTCTGGCCTGGTCATAGCTGTTTCACAGCCACTTAAAAAAATCGAAGTTAAAAATAAACTAGCAGCTATGATCTTTTTCATTCTTATAAATACTCCCTAAGATTAAGTTGGTTTTTGTTACTCGACACCTAAAGGTAGATGGCGTATTTTGCATACGCCATCGAGATTAATTATTTGGCAAGAATATTAAGGGTGAACGGTGATGCTGTCAATCGGTGGTGTTTTGTGTTCAGGTCTTGATTTTTCTGGGAATCTAGCAAGCTTATAACTTGAAACCGCGCTTGTTGTAAGCCTGCTATTAATAGCGAAAAAATGTATTTTTAACGATTTAAGATGGTTGTGTGCATTTTAAGGTTGGATTTAGGGTAGGTGGCGGGTTTGTTCCGGTGCTTCGGTGAGGAAGTTCAGATCGGCACGGCCGATAAAGTAGCCTTGGGCGTAGTGGATGCCGAGTTTTTTGACCGCTTCGAGGGTGGCACGGTCTTCGACAAATTCGGCGACGGTTTGGATGCCGATGGAGTCGGCGAGCGCAACGGCACTTTCGACAAACGCATGGTCGATTCGGTCGTTCAGCATATTGCTGATAAATTCGCCTTCGATTTTGAGGTAGTCGATGGGGAAGTGTTTGAGGTAGTGGAACGAGGAGAAGCCTGATCCGAAGTCGTCGATGGCAAAGCGGAAGCCTTCGAATTTTAAGTCGCGGACGAATTTTTCCAGCAAGCTGATATTGCGCACTGTTTCGCGTTCGGTGAGTTCAAACACGATGCGTTGCGGTTGGATGCCGAAATCTTGTGCCAACAGTTTAACCTGGTTAATAAACTCGTTAAGTATCATGGCTTTGGGCGACAGGTTGATAAACAATAGGCCTTCGTAGGCTTCATCTCGCATGCGGCGGAAAGCTTGTTTAATGAGAATATAATCCAGTTTACTGACCACGCCCATGCTTTCGGCGACATCGATAAATTCATTGGCGGTGACAAGCTTGCCCTTGTGTCGAATGCGCATGAGTAATTCATGTACTTCGATACTGGGTTCGCTGTGGCTTATGGATAAGATGGGTTGGAAGTGGGCTTCAATCCAGTCTTCGTTTTCTAACACGTCGAGTAAGAAAGACGTTTTTTCCGTATTGCGATGATAGAGTTCATGCAGTTCGTCGTCGGTCGGTACGGAAATTTGGTCTTTACCTATGTGTTTACTTTTGTACATCATATTGTCTGCGACGACGAACAGTTCTTTGCTGGATGAGGCATGTTCTGGATAGCTGGCTAAGCCGATTGAACAGGCGATATGTACTTTTTGGTGGTTGTGGGCTTGTTCTTCAATTTGATGTACGGCATCCAGCACGCGTTGCGCGACGCTGTAGGCTTGCTCTATTGAGGTTTCGGGCAGCAGGGCCACAAATTCGTCTCCGCCGTAACGGCCAAATACATCGCCGGGGCGAAGTACATCGTGGACATCGGTTGCAAAGCGTTGCAGCATAATGTCTCCAAACGCATGGCCAAAGCGGTCGTTAATGTTTTTGAAGTTGTCGAAATCCATCACCATAAGCGAGAAGGGGTAATTTTTGCGTGTGGAACGCTCCATTTCGTAGTCCAGCATTTCGTTGAATACGCGATGGTTAAACAGGTTGGTGAGTGGGTCGCGGGTGGCGTAGTATTCGAGTTCGTGGGTGTATTTATTAATCGCTTTAATCGAGCCGACGACGTTAATCAGGGTGGTTAAAATACTTTCGATGACCATTGAGCGGGTGAGGTCTTTGCTCACCAAGGATTGCACGCCTAAACCGACTACGCCGCCAATTTTGGGCGTTTCTAAAAGCAGGCTTTTGGTTTGTAAGTCAATTTCAACCAAGTCCTCGACCAGTTGATGAGATTCGTTGGTAATGGAGTGGTGAATATCAATCGTGGGGTTAAGTCTTAAAATCGGGTGGTTTTCGATTTGACGGTAAGCCGCTTCTTCAAACAGTTTTTTCATGGTTGGGGTGGGTTGACCCGACCAGAAGATTTCCATTGCAAAACGTTCTTCGTCGTCGGTGCGGAAGACAACGAACAGCGCGTACATCGGTAAAATCTTGGTCATTTCGTTAATTAAATAACAAATATGTTCTTTCCAGTCTTTGACGACTTCGGAGGTGATAATAAATTTGTCCAGCAGTTTGATTTCAAATTCCAAAATATCGCGGTCAACGGCCACGGTTTGCAACTTTTCGGCGAGGGCTTGCAGTTCGACACCGAGCGGTTCGAATTCTTTATAGGTTGTCCAACCGCTATCGGTTTGTATGGTTTTTAAATCGCGTACTTTTTGAATGCTTTGGACTTGGGTGTGCAGGCTGTTGATGGCGCGGTTTAAAACCTGGGTTAAGCGTTTTGCGATGAAGTATGCCATCAGCATAGGCAAGGGCAGCAACATAAGGAAAAACCAGAAAAACTGGGTTTTAGCTTCGCTGATTTCGCTGCCGAGGTTTTGTTCGATATGCATAATGCCGAGCACGTCACCGGGTTGCGCGTTGGCATGACAGCCGATACAGCGCGCTTCCGCTTTTATCGGCAGCAGGCTGATGCGCACATCGTTGTGCGCGTGAACCGTGGCTTCGCCATGTTGAAAGACCGGGGTTATCCAGGCCTGCAAATCTTTGGGCACGGTTTGTTGTATGTCGCCATAAATTTCACGAACGAGGTCGCTTCGATACATTTCAAGGCGAATATCCGAGCGTGAATAGGCGCGTTGTGTTTCTTCAAGAAATTGATTGAGTTGTTCACGATTCCAACCTTGGCTCATAATTTCGTACATTTTGTCGAAGGTCAGTTGTGATAGGGTAACGGCGCTTTTTTGTGCGTTTTGCGTCAGAATGCGCTCGAATACGTGCGAGGCGACGAGGTACGATAAGCCAAACAGGGCTAGAGAGGCGAGCATGGCGCCAGCAAGAATAAGGCGTTGAATACTGCGTGTTGGTTTCATGGTCGATGGTTTCAATGTTTGGTGGCAAAAGAGAATTCTAAAGTATAGAGAAGCGGATTTTATTACAGTGAAAAAATCTGTACACCCGACATAAAAATTGATTTAGATTAAGAGTTTAGGGTGATCGCCTTTTCACCTGTGCTGGTAAAAAGGCGAAATTTGTAGTGATTTATGCTCTTGTTAAGCGCAACTGTTGCGTTGTGAGTTAAATCCTAGAATCTGTTAAAGATTCATTTTTGAACCACTGTGACATGATGGCACGACGTTTTGTTGAGTATTGAGTGATATTGAGTGTTGAGTCATAAGTTTTTGCAGAGTTGATTTATCAAGGGTTTTAGCAGAACAATAAACCCATTAACAGATTAACTAAAACGTCACCTTTGAATCAGTTGTAGCAAGTTGTCCACAGACTATCGTGATTTAAAAACGCAATTGTGTACCGGCATAAATGAGACGACCACGCATCGGCCCCCAGATATGGGTGACATCTAAATCACCTTGGTTATCATAAAACAGCGGCGAACTTCCGGCGTTGACTTGCGTATAGTCAAACAGGTTATTGACACCGGCATACAGCGTCCAAGCGGACGTAAGTTGTTTGCTCACGCGCGTGTCGAATATCACACAGGCCGGTGATTTGGCGCCGGATGTCGAGGGTGTCCCCTGTGTGTCTTTAAAGTGCGCGTTATAGTTGGCATGGCTATAGCGGCTGAATTGACGTTCTGCGATACCGGTTAAGGTAAAGTTGGCTTGCCAGCCGTGGCCTTCGTAGTCGGCCATTAGGCGAAGACGTTGTTCAATCGGCAGAATGGTAAAGGTTTCACGGTAGGCGGCATCGTATTCAAAATGCTCTAGGTTGAAGCCGATTGACCAGTGACCGGAAAGTTGGTGGTTAGCGGATAAATCGGCGTGACCGACACCGGCATGACCGCGTTTATTGAAAAGGGTCGGTGTGCCGTTACGTTGTTCAATCATCGCTAGGTTTTGTGCGTCTGTATAGGCTAACCCAAGCGTCATGTCGGTTTGTGCGCCTTCAAAACTGAGGGTGTAGCGAATCGAATGGGCTTTTTCCAATTCGTCCACCGCGACGGCAAATCCTTTTGCGGATTCGATAATACCGTGTTCCGATTCAAAAAATTGCAAGGGAACGCGATAGCCTTGACCTAAAGATAAGCGCGATGACCAGTTAAAGTCATGTTGATAACGTGCGTGTAAGCGTGGGGATAGCAGGGTGTCGTTAAAGCGGCGTTGTTGATCGGTAAATTCCACATCCAGTTTATCCAAGCGTAAACCTAAAGACAGTTCCCACTGGTTGTTAGGTGTCCAAATATGACTGAGATAGGCACCATATTGGCGGCTAAGATAGGCATCGCCCGGTATGGATTTTTGGTAGCCGATAAAGTCGTTGGTGACGGCATCATATTGTGCTTGCGAACCGGTCGATTTCATGCGGTCTTGTTTCAGATCAATGCCGAGGCTAAGCGTCCATTCATCGGCACCAAAATAGTTAAAACGACCGTCCACAAAATAAATACGTTGTTTGGCTTGGTAGTTTAGATCGCTGTAAATCGCATCCATATCGGTGGTGACATAAGCGCCGCTCAATTGGCTTTGCCATTGCGGGTTGAGATCGTGTTGCCATTGTGCGCTGATTTCTTGTTTATGACTGGTGATGTTTTCCAGCCAGTCGCGCGGGCTGGTGGTAGCGGTTGGACGATTGCCTACCTTATCACCGATAAATTGCGGGTCACCGCTTGGCGGAGCGGAGCGGGCTTGATTTTTAGAGGGTGCAAATGAGCTATTGAGGAGCGGGCCGCCGAATACGTCAGATTGTTGATCGCTTAACCGAAGCCAGACGCGGTTGTTGTCATCGAATTCGTGCCATATTTTGCCAAACAGCGCGCGATTCTCTAATTTGGGTGATTCGCTAATCCAGTTGTTGTCTTGATCAACTTGATCCAAATTATCGCTTTGTGCCGCAACGAGCGCGCGCGTACGTTGGTCGGCGGAAACCCCGCTGCCACGAAGTTGAAATTTCTGATAGCCCTGACTGCCCACCGATAAGTCGATAAAGGCTTCGTTGTTTTGTGGCGCATCGGTGATGACATTTACCACACCACCAATTGCTTCAGGGGTGATGAGTGCTGCGCCCGAACCGCGTGAAATTTCAATGCGGCTAATCGGGGCGGTGGGGATGGCATCGTAACCATAGAAACCTTCTAAAATCGAACTGCTGGGTAGGCCGTCCAGTAAGAGGGTGGTGTATTCACCTTTCATACCATTCATTGTGACGCGTTTTGCACCACAAATTGAACATTCAGTACTCACTTGAATGCCGGGTTCGTTTTGAATGGCTTGGGTCAGGTTAGCGGCTTGTTTACGTTCGATGTCTTTTTCGCCTAACACTTGCGTTTGCATCGCTTCATCTTTGAGTTGAGCGGCGCTTTTAGCTTGATGTTGGCGGTTTTCAATACTGATTGTAGGCAAGGATTCAGTCTGATTTTGCGCGTATGTAATGGGAGGAGTGAGGCTTATTAGCAGGCCTGCTAACCAAGATTTTTGCATATTAATGGGTTCCTTTAAGGTTTTGGCTGGCTTAGTGTCGTAAATGTTTTTGTTATTGTCAATAAATTATTAGTCGTGGCTAATTTATTTATTTTTGTGTGTTAAATCATAAATGATTAAAAGTCGTATTTTGGGTGTCTTTTTGGGGCAAAATATGACCAAGTTAGACATTTGTACAAAAGGACGGGCTATGTCGGCATCGAAGGCGATTGAGGATTACCTAAAAAGTATTTATAAGCTGGAAGACCCTCAGTTGGGTGAGAAGGGGGTGCATACTTCTGCGATTGCTTCGCGCTTGGGGATCGCGCAAGCGTCGGTGTCGAATATGATTAAAAAGCTTGCTGAGCAGGGTTATGTCGAATATGCACCTTATTATGGGGTGAGCTTGACTGAGAGCGGGCGGCAGTTGGCGTTGCAAATGATTCGTCGTCATCGCGTTATTGAGCAGTATTTGGTTGAGCGTTTGGGCTATGCCTGGGATGAGGTGGACGAAGAGGCGGAAGTGTTGGAGCACGCGGTGAGTGATAAGTTGGTGAATGCGATGTGGTTGGCCTTGGGGCGCCCGGCGTATGATCCGCACGGTTCGCCGATTCCAGATGAAGATGGACAGATTTTGGCGCAAACACTTAAACCTTTGACCGAGTTTGATGAGGGGGCGCAGGTTCAGTTGGCTCGGATTAAAAACCGCTCGCCCGAGGAGTTGCGTTATTTGTCCTCGATTGGGTTGAAAATGGGCAGTTGCGTGACCTTAAAGTCGAAAGCGCCGTTTAATGGGCCGTTGATGATTGAGGTGGGCGAACATTTACACGCGTTGGATTATCGTATGGCGGCGGCGTTGATGGTGGATGTGAGCGAGGCGTTATGCGTTTAACGTCACAGTGGCGCGATTGGAGCGAGTTGCTGGACGGTTTAGCGACGGCGGTGATTTGGGTCGATGGGCAACAGCGTATCGGTTATATGAATATTGCGGCTGCGGAATTGTTGCAGGTGAGTACGCGGCGTATTGTCGGCGTGCCTTGGAAGGCGGTTTTACCAGGCTTGGTTGAGGATTTAACCAGTTTTGGCGAGCAGCGTTTAACCGTGCATGAATATAGTTTGCAACTTCCCGATCTGCAGCGTTTGCGTTTGAGTTGCACCTTATCTTCTTATGAGTTAGGTGATCAGCAGGGGTGGTTGATTGAGTTGTTTAATACTGAGCGCCATCACCGGATTGTGGAAGAAGATGAGCGCTGGCATCAGTATGAAGCGGGTAACTTGCTGGTTAAAACGCTGGCGCATGAGGTGAAAAATCCGCTGGCGGGGATTTATGGCGCTACGCAGTTATTGCAAAAGCGGTTTTATCAAGATACGAAAGCGTTGAGCTTTTTGGACGTGATTGCCAAAGAGGTGCAGCGTCTTAAAAACCTAGTGGATTCGATGCTGGGGCCAAAACAAACGGCGGAGAAACAGTTGCACAATTTGCATGATGTAATTCGTCACGTATTGAGCGTTATTCGCCCAGCATTTCCGCCCAATATTCAGGTGATGTTGGATTATGACCCGTCGATTCCCGATGTGTTGATGGATTTTGAGGCATTGGTACAGGCGTTTTTAAACTTAATTAAAAACGCGATGCAGGCGATGGAAAATCATGGTGGGTTGATTACGATTCGCACCCGGGTCGAGCGCAAGTTTACTTTGGGAACGCAAACTTTTCCGCTGGTGGCGGTGGTGAGTATCCATGATGAAGGCGAAGGGATTCCGAAAGAAGTGTTTGATTCGATTTTTTATCCGATGGTGAGTAGTAAAAAAGAAGGTACCGGACTGGGTTTGCCGGTATCGCAAAATATTGTGCGTCAGCACGGCGGCTTAATTGTCGCCGAAAGTGAGCCGGGGCATACCGTTTTTCATGTGTATTTACCGTTTGAGAGGGGGCCGTCATGACACAAAAAACGATGACAACGGTACAGCCGATTGTGTGGATTGTGGATGATGATGCGTCCATTCGTTGGGTGCTAGAGGCGGCTTTGGAGGATAAGCCTTATTTGGTGAAATCGTTTGATTCGCCCTCCATTGCACTCAAACATTTAAGTGAATTTCCGCCGACGGTGATTATTAGTGATATTCGTATGCCGGATATGGATGGCTTGACGTTTATGGAGGCGATTCATGAGCAGGATAAGTCGATTCCGGTGATTATTATGACCGCGCACGCCGATTTAAGCACCGCCGTGCGTTCGTATCAAAGCAAGGCGTTTGAGTATTTGCCTAAGCCGTTTGATATTGATGAAGCGTTGAGCTTGGTAGAGCGGGCGATTAAGCGCCAGTTGTCGGGCGGGCGGGTGAGTCGAACACGACCAAGCGCTCAAGCCGGTAAGCAGCCGTTGAACATTATTGGTGCGGCACCCGCGATGCAGGAGGTGTTTCGTATTATCGGGCGGGTGTCGCAGTTGGATGTGACGGTATTGGTGAATGGTGAAACCGGAACGGGAAAGGAGTTAATCGCACAAGCGTTGCATGAGCTGAGCCCGCGTTCGGCGAAGCCGTTTGTGGCGTTAAATACGGCGGCCATTCCGCGAGAACTTTTGGAGTCAGAGTTGTTTGGTCACGAAAAAGGCGCGTTTACCGGCGCACATTCACAACGTATTGGGCGTTTTGAACAAGCACACGGCGGCACGTTGTTTTTGGATGAAATCGGCGATATGCCGGTGGATTTGCAAACGCGGTTATTGCGCGTGTTAAATGACGGCAGTTTTTATCGGGTCGGCGGGCGTGATCCGATTCGCGCGGATGTGCGAATTGTCGCGGCAACGCATCAAAACATGGAGCAACTGGTGCGCGATGGGCGTTTTCGTGAGGATTTGTTATATCGCTTAAATATTATTCGTATCAAAATTCCGCCTTTGCGTGAACGCCGTGAGGATATTCCGTTGTTGTTGAAGTTTTATATGAATAAAGAGGCGAAGGCGTTGGGATTGGAAGAAAAGCAGTTTGAAAAAAGTGTCGAGCGTTTTTTATCCGAATTGCCTTGGCCGGGGAATGTGCGTCAGCTGCGCAGTTTGTGTACTTGGTTAACCATTATGGCGCCGGATAAAACGGTGCATATGGACGATTTGCCGTTGGAGTTGCGTGATGCACAGCAGGTTGCGGTTAGCCGCATGGACGGCGACGATTGGCAAACCCCGCTGCGACATTGGGCGCAGGCGTTTTTGGCTTCGGGCAAGCAAGGGCTGCATACCGCCGCTGAACCGCTGTTTGAAAAGGTGCTGATTGAGCAGGCGTTGCAGGCGAGTCAGTTTCATCGACAAAAAGCGGCCGCATTATTGGGCTGGGGGCGCAATACCTTGACGCGTAAAGCGCATTTGTTGGAGTAGCTGATGCTGTGGGAGGTTTGGCAACATTGGCGCACTCCGAGTGCGCCTTATCTAAAGCAAATGGGCTATGTTTACGAAGCGATTGCAATGCAAGCGCGTGCGGCACGTTGTCGTTACACTTGGTTTCAACATTATCAGCGTTGTCAACAGACTATCAAGGTGCTGGGTGAGCAGTGTGAATCACGGCGCAAAATACTCATTTTAGGCGCAGGTAGTACACAGGACATTCCGCTGGCGTATCTTAATGAAACCTTTGAGCAGGTGGTGCTGGTGGATTTGGTGTTTACTCGAAATGTGCTCAAGCAAGTGCAAGCGTTTGAGCGTGTTGAGTGTGTGCTGGCGGATGTAACGGACAGTGTTGAGGGTTTTTACCATGGTGTGTTACATCTAAACACCCCACAAGGTTGGTTGGATGATGATGAAGTCGATTTGGTGGTGTCACTTAATATGGCAACGCAATTACCTTTGTTGCCTGTACGCTGGTTGCTGGATCACTTTTCCTTGAGCGAGGCGCAAATTGAGCACATAGGTCAAGGCTTAATGCGTCAGCATTTGGATTATTTGGCACGTTTTAATGCTCGCGTGTGTTTGATTGCCGATAGAGTCAATCGTGAGTTTAATCGCGAAGGTGAGTTGGTTGAGCACTTGGATCCTTGGTGGGGGTTGACGCCGCCGCCTGCGCTTACGCAGTGGGATTGGCAAGTGATTCCGTTTGGTGAGGGTAAACGCCGGGGCGTTCGTCAGGTAAACCAAGTCGGCGTGAGCATTAAGCCGATGCAACAATCGCGCTGGTTAAGTGAAACGGATAACCAGGCCTGGTTATCCGCGTTAAACGATTAAAGCGCGTCTGGGCCGGTTTCGCCAGTACGGATACGAATGGTTTGTTCAATGCTGGTGACAAAAATTTTGCCATCGCCGATTTTACCGGTTTGTGCCGCTTGTACAATCGCGTCAATCGCGCTGTCGAGCAACTCGTTCGATACGGCGATTTCGAGTTTTAGCTTGGGTAAAAAATCGACCACATATTCTGCGCCTCGGTACATCTCGGTATGGCCTTTTTGGCGGCCATAACCTTTAACTTCGGTGACGGTCATGCCGTGAATGCCGATTTCATGTAACGCATCGCGCACATCATCGAGTTTAAACGGTTTAATAATCGCTGTGATTTGTTTCATGTTGTGAGGTCTCCTGCGGTTCATTTTCGGGTGATTGTTCGGGTTGTTCTTCATGTTGGGTAATCGTTTCCACAAGGGCTTCACCCATTTTGAGCGAGCGGCCGTGTTCGAGTTCGGCCAGTGCGGGAAAGGTGTCTTGCGCAGTGAGCAATATCACTGTCGAGCCCATATTAAAGCGACCAATTTCTTCGCCCTTGTCAAATACCGGCGGCTGTTCGCTATAGTCCCAGTGTTGTAGGATTGAGCCATAGGGCGGGGTGATCTTACCTTCAAATACGGTTTCCATGCTGCCGACAAAAATCGCGCCGACCATAATCAGGCAAAAATCGCCTTGTTCGCTTTCAAAGCGCATCACTAAACGTTCATTGCGTGCAAACAGACCGGGTACTAAGCGAACGGTGGCCGGATTGACGGCAAATAAATCACCGGGCACATAGGTCATCGAGAGCAGTTTGCCCGCAATCGGCATATGGACGCGATGGTAGTCTTTAGGTGACAGATAAATCACGGCAGCCTGACCGTTCTTAAAGCGTTCAGCGTAGTGAATGTCGCCGCCGACTAGGGCGTGTGTCGTGTAGTCATGGCATTTGGCTTGGATTAAACGGTGTTGTTCAATTTTGCAGGCCTGGCTGACGATGCCGTCCGCCGGGCTAACCCATGTTGTTTCGCCTTCAGCGATTGGGCGCGCTTCGGGTTTGAGGGCGCGGGTAAAAAAGTCGTTGAAATGTCGGTAATGACTGAGGTCTTGGCTAGCGGCTTCTTCGAGGTCGATTTTATAGAGACGTGTTAGCAATTTAATGGTGTTGTCTTTAATCCAAGGTTGTTGGATGTGCATAAACCAGTGCATCGCATTAGACAGCATATGGGTAGGTAACAGGTATTGCGGGACGACTTTTATATAATCAAGCACGGACATAAGGTTTCCTTGTTCGCTGGTTGAAGTTTTAGCGACCGAGCGCTTCGATTAACCGCTCATTACGTTGAGTTATCGAGGTGCGCACGTGTTTAACGTTTTGTAGGTGATTTTAGTCTTTGGGCTGGGCTAAAACCGGAACGAGCGTTAAAGTTATCTGGCGCTATAAACATAAGGGGTTTGATTTTAAGGTATAATTCCGCAAATTTATACAATAAAAACCAGTTTAATTTTAGCTTATAAGGATAGACGGATGTCACAAGTAAAAAAAGTCGTGTTAGCTTATTCGGGTGGTTTGGATACTTCGATTATTGCTAAGTGGTTACAAGATGAGTATCGGTGTGAAGTGGTAACCTTTACCGCTGATATCGGTCAAGGCGAAGAGGTTGAACCGGCGCGTGTTAAAGCGCAAAAAATGGGCATTAAAGAGATTTTTATCGAAGATTTGCGTGAAGAGTTTGCGCGCGATTTTGTATTCCCGATGTTTCGTGCCAATGCGATTTATGAAGGTGAATATTTATTAGGCACGTCCATTGCACGTCCGCTGATCGCTAAGCGTTTGGTGGAAATCGCTAAAGAAGTCGGCGCGGATGCTATTTCGCACGGCGCGACCGGTAAAGGGAACGATCAAGTGCGTTTTGAATTAGGCGCGTATGCGTTAATGCCGGACGTTAAAGTGATTGCGCCTTGGCGTGAGTGGGATTTAACCTCGCGTGAAAAGTTGATGGCGTACGCCGAACAAAACAATATCGAAATTGAAAATAAAAAAGGCAAAAAATCGCCTTATTCAATGGACGCTAACCTATTGCACATTTCGTATGAAGGCGGCGTATTGGAAGACCCGTGGGCGGAGCCAGAAGAAACTATGTGGCGTTGGTCGGTATCACCGGAAAATGCACCGAATGAGCCGACTTATATTGAGTTGACCTACGAAAAAGGCGATGTGGTGGCACTAAACGGTGAAAAAATGTCACCGGCGACGATTATGGCGGCGTTAAACAAAATCGGCGGCGCGAATGGTATTGGCCGTGATGACATCGTTGAAAACCGTTTTGTTGGTATGAAATCACGCGGTTGTTACGAAACGCCGGCCGGTACGATTATGCTCAAAGCGCATCGCGCGATTGAGTCAATTACACTCGATCGCGAAGCCGCACATTTAAAAGACGAAATGATGCCGCGTTACGCCGAGTTGGTTTATAACGGTTTTTGGTTCAGTCCGGAACGTCAAATGATGCAAGCGGCGATTGATTTGTCGCAACAAAACGTCAGTGGTGTGGTGCGTGTTAAGTTGTATAAGGGGAACGTGATTATTGTCGGCCGTAAGTCTGAAAACAGTTTGTTTGACGAGTCGATTGCCACATTTGAAGACGACAAAGGCGCGTATAACCAAAAAGATGCCGAAGGTTTTATTAAGTTAAACGCTTTGCGTATGCGTATTGCCGCACGTAAACGTGCGCGTAACGCGGCTAAGTAAGTTCTGATGGCCAATCCGACTTGGTCAGATTTAATCAAAAGCCCGGCATTAATGCTGGGTTTTGGTTTTGGATCAGGATTAGCGCCTAAAGCACCAGGCACATTTGGTACGTTGCTTGGCACGCTGTTATTTATCCCGATGATGTTGTGGAATCCACTGTTTGCTTGGGGGGTATTTATAAGTGCCTTGCTAGTCGGCAGTTGGATTTGTGGCCGCGCCGCCGAAATATCCGGTGAACACGACCACGGCGGCATTGTGTGGGATGAGTTTGTCGGCGTGTGGCTGGTGTTGTTGTTGTTGCCAAGTGTGGCTTGGCAGGGCGATAGCCAAGCTTGGTGGTGGCTGGCTGCGTTTGTTGTGTTTCGTTTTTTTGACATTATTAAGCCTTGGCCGATTGGATGGATCGATTCTAGAGTCAACGGCGGGTTCGGGATTATGCTGGATGATGTAGTAGCAGGCCTGTTTGCTTTGCTCGGTATTTGGTTGTTTTATCTAGTTATTTTGGCCGATGGTAGCTAAATTATTTAATTGGGAGTGTTGGATGTTTATTGCATGTGATGAGGCAAAGCGTTTAATTGCGCAAGCGCAGGCGCAACTGGTGGATGTGCGCACGCCGGAAGAAGTAAGTATGAGCGCTGTGCCGGGCGCGTTAAATATTCCGTTACATGAGATTGAGCGGGTGGCGGCGCAAAAATTGGATAAAAACAAGCCGGTGATTGTGTTTTGCCGCTCAGGGCAGCGCTCGCATATGGCGCAACATATTTTGCTGAGCCAAGGTTTTAATGAGGTACACAATCTTGGTTCGTTTATGGCTTGGTTTCAGTGCCCAGATTGTTAGAGTTGTGGCGGTGTTGTTGACTGAAGTGATAAAAAGCGCGAGGTTTTCGCGCTTTTTTTATGGCATCTGTTTGTGAAGTTTACTATAGTTGTAACCTACTCTTTTTAGATAAGGCGAATTGAGTGATTAAGCGGCGTCTTGAACTTTTTAGTTGGTTTTTTCTTGGTTTGTTGTGCTGGGGTGTGAGCGCTGGGCTAATGGCACAGGAACAATCGGTTTCACCCACCTCTGCAAAAGTGGTTTTACAGCTCAAATGGTTACACCAGTTTCAGTTTGCCGGTTACTATGCGGCCGTTGAAAAAGGGTTTTTTGCCGAAGAAGGATTGGATGTGGAGTTGCGTGAACGTGATCCACATAAAAATAATATTTTGCAAGTCTTGTCTGGCGATGCGCATTACGGGGTAGCGGATGCCGCATTGTTGTTGTATCAAACCCATCAAATGGGGGTACAGATTGTTGCGCCTATTTTTCAGTATTCTCCAAACGTTATTATCACCTTGAAGTCGTCAGGAATCGTGTCGCCGCGTGATCTTATCGGTAAACGTGTGCGTTTGTATGATAATGAGTCGGAAGGTTTTCCGATAATGGCAATGTTGGCCGAGCATGGGGTGTTAGAACAGGGCGTGATTCGCCAGCCGTTTTCAACCGATCACAGCTCATTATTAACCGGTGAAACGGATGCGATTTATGGTTATAGCTCAAACGAACCTTTTTGGTTGCGTGAGCAGGGCGCTGAGGTGAATATCATTAATCCGGTGGATTTTGGGGTGAATATGTACGGCGATATGTTGTTCACCTCTACCCATGAAGCGGAGTTTTTTCCGGAACGTGTTGAAGCGATGCGCCGTGCGGTTATTCGAGGCTGGGAGTATGCGTTGGATAATAAAGCGGAAATTGCGCAGTTAATTATCGATAAATATTCTCAACGTAAGTCGTTTGCGGCGCTGATGTTTGAGGCCCAAGGCATTGAGCAGGTGATTCAACGGTTTGTCGTACCAATCGGCACACTTAATCCGGGGCGCTTGGAATATATGGTCAGCTTGTATGCGCGCTATGGTTTGTTGGATAGGGATTTATCGGTAGAAACCTATATTTTTGATCGTCCACGTGAGGGGCGGTTGGGCTTGACGGAAGACGAACGTTTATTTTTAAATCAATATCGTACTTTGCGTGTTGGGGTAGATCGAGATTGGGCGCCGTTCGACTTTATTAACGAGCAAGGACGTCATGCCGGTATTGCGGCGGATTATTTAGATTTGTTGTCTAAGCGTTTAGGGGTCGCGTTTGCGGTAGAAGCGGGTGATAGCTGGCCCGATGTGTTGGATATGATGCGCGCTCGTGATTTGGATCTATTGGTGATGGCGGCGAATACGCCGGAACGTTCGGCTTATGCTCATTTTACTCGACCTTATATTCGTTCACCGATGGTGATGGTAACCGATAATAGCCAAGAATTTTTAGGCGATGTATCGGTTTTAAAAGGCAAGAAGGTATTGCTGGTGGACAGTTATGCTTCGCATGAGTGGTTAAAAGTTCATCGTCCTGATATTGAGTTGCAAACGGTGGGTTCAACGCTGGAAGGGTTGAAAAAAATCTCTAACGGTGAGGCGTTTGCGTTTGTCGATAATTTGGCCAGCGTGGGTTATTTGATTAAAAAAGAGGGCTTGTCGAATCTAAAAATATCCGGCCAGCTACCGACATCGTTTGACTTGGGAATTGGGGTGCGCAGCGACTGGCCGCTTATGCGCAGTATTATGCAAAAAGCGTTAGATTCGATTTCACCGCAGGAGCACGCGGCCATTTATGATAAATGGGTGAGTATCGATTTTGAAACCAAGGTGGATTATAGCCGTGTGGCGCCAGTGATTATTGGTTTGCTGATTGTCGTAATGCTCATTGGTTTGTATTCTTGGCGTTTGCGCTTTTTGCATCGACAACTTAAGCACTTTAACAGTGAACTGAACCAAGCGCGTGAACAGCTTATTCAACAAAACAAAATGTTGGAGCGTTTGTCGGTGACCGATAAATTAACCGGCGTGTATAATCGGCATAAATTAGATTCGGTATTAAAAGAGCAAATTTCGATAGCTCAGCGCTATAAGCGGCCTTTATCCGTGGTGCTGTTTGATATGGATCATTTCAAACAGGTGAATGATACTTATGGGCATTTGGTTGGTGATGTTGTGTTGCAAACCTTTGCTAAAAGCGTATTAGACACCGTGCGTCGTTCGGATGTATTTGGGCGTTGGGGTGGAGAGGAATTTATGTTGATTTGCCCGGAAACGACCATGCAGCAGGCGGTGGATTTGGCCAATAAAATTCGATTAATGGTGAGCGCACAGCCTTTTGAACAGGGGTTTGTGCAAACAGTTAGCGCCGGGGTGGCAGAGGTAAAAGAGGATTTGAATCCGGATCATCTTATTACGTTGTGCGATAACCTGTTGTATCAAGCCAAGTCGCGAGGGAGGAATCGTGTGGTTGCGGAGCAATCAGTGATAAGCGCTTTGCCGGAGACGAAGCTTTAATGGCGTTACACTGGCAAATTTTGTTGGCGCTGGCATTGGCTGCTTTCGCTGGACATTGGGCGGGAGCAGATGGCGCGGTTTTGGGTATTGCTTGGTTGTCGGTGTTTGAGTTTATTGGCGCATTATTTTTGAATGCGCTGAAAATGATTGTGGTGCCGTTGGTGGTGTCGGCCATTATTCTGGGTGTTAGCAATATCGGCGGTCAAGGTGGCTTTAGTCGTCTAGGCAGCAAGACGCTGGCGTATTATTTGGCCAGTGGGTTGATTGCGGTGGTCATTGGTTTGACATTGGTGAATGTGCTGCAGCCAGGCGCAGGCCAAACCGATGCACCTGTGTTGGAGAGCAATACGCAATTAATGAGCGCAATCGAAGGCAAGGGCGCCGCTGATGTGGTGCAGGTTTTTTTACGCATGGTGCCTGAAAATGTGTTTAAAGCCGCCGTTGAGATGCAGATGTTGGGGCTGATTTTTTTCAGTATTTTGTTTGGTTATTTTATGACCCAACTGACTGGCCCGCCGCGCGAAACACTGCACAACTTTTGGCAGGGCGTGTTTGAGGTAATGATGAAAATCACCGATTTGGTGATGAAGTTTGCCCCTTACGGCGTATTTGGTTTAGTCGCCGCTTCCATTGCAAAAACCGGCTTTGAGCAATTTGGTCATTTAGCTTGGTTTTTTGTTACAGTGATGGCGGCGTTAGCCTTGCATTTTTTTGTGGTGATGTGGTTGTTTTTGCGCGTTATCGGCAAAATTCAAAACCCTTGGTTGCATTATAAAGCGATGTTCCCGACCTTACTTACCGCCTTTTCTACCAGTTCCTCTTCTGCTACCTTACCCATCACTATGACGAATGTTGAGTTGCGTGCCGGCGTATCGAATCGGGTATCGAGTTTTGTTTTACCCCTTGGCGCGACTGTTAATATGAATGGCACGGCTTTGTATGAATGTGTTGCCGTGCTGTTTATTGCACAGATGTTTGGGATTGAATTGACCTGGACACAGCAAATACTTGTTGTAGTGTTGGCATTGGTCACCTCCATTGGTGTGGCAGGCATTCCATCGGCCAGCCTGGTGGCGATTAGCGTGATTTTAATGGCTGTCGGTTTGCCTGCCGAAGCGATTGGTTTATTGCTGGTGGTTGATCGCATTTTGGATATGACGCGCACAGCCGTCAATGTGTTCAGCGATTCGGTTGGGGCGGTGATTATCGCGCGTACAGAAGGTGAATTAAATCTACTCAAGCCTATCGAAACACCGAAAGAAAACACTGCAACGCCAACGAATGCTTAAACGCTGGTCTGGTGTAGGTTCAAAGGTGAATGATCAATAGACTTTAAATTCAATCAATTGTGGTTGGCCGTGTTCGATTTTGAGAATCTGCGCGCCGGGTCGCCAGTCGCCGACAACCCACTGATGTAGGCTTGGTTGCGTGGGTTGATTAGGCTCTATTTCAAAATGGCCGGGGCGGTGAGTATGACCGTGAACCAAGTGCTGCGCTTGCGGGTGGCGCGCAAAACAGGCTTTAAGGGCTTGTGGGTTAATATCCATGTATTTAAATGGTTTGTTTTGACCGGCTTGTTGCGATTGCTGGCGTAGGTTTTGTGCGATCGCCAAGCGTTTACGTGCCGGGAGCTTTAAAAACAGCCATTGGAACCATTTGCTACGAAAGAATTTTCGCATACGTTGATAGGCTTTATCGTCGGTACACAAACTATCACCGTGTAACAAAATATAGTGCTGTCCTTGAATTTCAACCACCTGTTCGTCATCAATCCATTCTGCACCACTTGCCTGCCAAAAGGCTTTGCGCATTAAAAAATCGCGGTTGCCATAACCGATAAACACCTTAATACCCTGTTGGGTCAAATGTTTAATCGCATCAATTTCGCTTTGATACAGCGGAATACACACATCATCCCCCGACCAGCTTTCGAATAGGTCGCCGATAATAAATAGTTGCTGGCTATAGCAGGCCTGCTGATTTAGAAAATGGACGAAGGCTTGATTAATCGGGTGTTGACTATCCGGCAGAAGATGGACATCTGCCAGAATATAGGTTGGTTTTGGTGTCGGTAGGAAACCGCTCAATTAGTCAGCCTTTTTGACCGTGGTGCTTTCTACCAAAATATCTTCTACCGGTACGTCTTGGTGTCCGGCACGTCCGCCGGTTTTGACTTTTGCCATCGCGTCCACAACGTCCATGCCTTCAGTCACCCGACCAAATACCGCGTAGCCCCAGCCTTGCATATTTTTGCCAGTGTGGTCTAAAAAGTCATTGTCTTTTAGGTTAATAAAAAATTGTGAGGTGGCCGAGTGTGGGTCCATGGTGCGCGCCATAGACAGACTATATTTTAAGTTTTTTAGGCCATTATCCGCTTCGTTCTCGATCGGTGCGCGATTGGGTTTTTGCTCCATGCTTGGTTCTAATCCGCCGCCTTGCACGACAAAACCGGGAATAATGCGGTGAAAGATGGTGCCGTTATAAAAACCGTCTTCGGCGTATTGCACAAAATTGGCGGCGGTGTTGGGGGCCTTAGCGTGGTCGACTTCAATAGTGATGTCGCCCATCGAGGTGTGAAAAACAACTTGAGTCATAAGGTTTCCTTTTGTTAAGGCCAAACAACCTGTTTTGGTTACTTAGGTTGTTTGGATTTTTGTTGGATTTTAGGTTGAGTTATTTAATTTGTCTAACGCGTTGAATAATAACAGGTTGTACCGGTACGTCTTGATGACCACCGCGTGAGGTGGTAGGGACGTTACGAATCATATTGACGGTTTTCATGCCGTCCACCACGCGACCAAATACCGCATAACCATAGGCGCGGTCGGTTTTTTCACGGAAGTCGAGGGTGCTGTTATTGGCGACATTAATAAAAAATTGCGAGCTGGCGGAGTGAGGATCGCTGGTACGGGCCATGGCGATATATCCGATTTTATTACGCAAACCATTGTCGGCTTCGTTTTGAATCGGTGCGTGACCACGTTTTTGAGTCATGGTTTCGTCGAAACCGCCGCCCTGAATCATAAAGTTATTGATGACACGGTGAAAAATGGTACCGTCATAAAAGCCTTCATTGACGTATTTTAAAAAATTGGCTACGGTTTGAGGGGCTTTGTCGGGGTAGAGTTCGATAATCATCGCGCCTTGGTTGGTTTCCATAAGCACTTGTGGTTTTGCCGATTCGGCAATAACGCTAAGCGGTTGCAGGATGCTGAGGCTGAGGATTGCATAAAGCCAGACGCGCATTTTCTTCTCCTTTTTTCCAATAAGACAGGCATTTTAGCATTGTTAAGCAGTGCTCGTCACGCGCACAGCAATGCTATAATGCGCGTCTATTTTCAATTTTCGAGTCCTTGGCTTGTGCATGGACTTTTACTACAGGTTGATTACATGAGTCATATTGAAGCGTCAGAACGTGCCACAAACTTTATTCGCCATATTATTGATGAAGATTTAGCCAGCGGTAAATATCAGACGGTGCAAACGCGTTTTCCGCCGGAGCCGAACGGCTATTTGCATATTGGTCATGCCAAATCCATTTGTTTAAACTTCGGCTTGGCGGTGGATTATCAAGGCCAGTGTAATTTGCGCTTTGATGATACCAACCCGGAAAAAGAAAGCGTGGAATACGTGAATGCGATTCAACGTGATGTGCAGTGGCTGGGCTTTCAGTGGGCGGGAGAGGTGCGTTATACCTCAAGTTATTTCGACTTTTTTTACCAAGCGGCGATTGAGTTGATTAACAAAGGCTTGGCGTATGTGTGTTTTTTAAGCGCCGAGCAAACCCGCGAATATCGTGGCACGCTCACCGAGCCGGGCAAGCCGAGTCCGTATCGTGACACCCCGGTTGCCGAAAACCTGGCATTATTGGAAAAAATGCGTGCCGGTGGTTTTAACGAAGGTGAATGCGTTTTGCGTGCCAAAATTGATATGGCCTCGCCGTTTATGTGTATGCGTGACCCGACGCTGTATCGTGTGCGTTACGCGCACCATCATCAGACCGGCGACAAGTGGTGTATTTACCCAATGTATGACTTTGCGCATTGTATTTCCGATGCGATTGAGGGCATCAGCCATTCATTGTGTACGTTGGAGTTCCAAGATAACCGCCGTTTATACGATTGGATTTTGGACAATATTACCCTGCCGAGTCCGGTTAGACCGCATCAATACGAATTTTCGCGTTTAAATCTCGAATATACCGTGATGTCGAAACGCAAACTGCATCAGTTGGTGGCGGATAAGATTGTTACCGGCTGGGATGACCCGCGTATGCCGACCATTTCGGGTTTGCGTCGTCGTGGTTATACCCCGGCATCGATTCGTGATTTTGCCGAACGCATCGGTATTTCGAAAGTCGATAGCTTTACCTCGATGAGTATTTTAGAAGCGGCGATTCGTGATGACCTCAATCTACACGCCCCGCGTACGATGGCGGTTTTAGACCCGGTTAAAGTGGTAATTGAAAACTATCCGGCGGGTCAAGTTGAGTCGATTCAGGCGCCGGTGCATCCGCAAAACGAGGCGATGGGCACACGCGAAATTTTCTTTAGCCGCGAAATTTATATCGATCGCGCGGACTTCCGCGAACAAGCGAATAAGGATTTTAAACGTTTGGTGTTGGGTGATCGTGTGCGTTTGCGTAATGCGTATGTGATTGAAGCGCAGCGTTTTGATGTGGACGCGAAGGGTGAGGTAACCACCATTTACGCTACGTTTGTTGAGGGCACGTTGGGCAAAAACCCAACCGACGGCAAAAAAGCACGCGGCGTAATTCATTTCGTCGAAGCCAGTAAAGCGGTGGCGGCAGAATTCTATGTGTATGACCGGTTATTCAGCGTAGCGAACCCGGGAAAAGAAGACGATTTTGAAGCCGTCTTAAACCCGGATTCGTTAGTGATTAAAAAAGGCTTTGTAGAACCAGGCCTGGTGGACGCGCAAGCGGAAAAAGCCTATCAGTTTGAACGTGAAGGCTATTTCTGTCGTGACAGTAAACAACCAGGCCTGGTGTTTAACCGCACGGTTGGCTTAAAAGACACCTGGAGCGAAAGCTGAGTAAAGCCAATTTCACCACAGAGACACGAAGACACGAAGTTTTCTTAAAATTATAAGCAAAAGGCAATATTTCCTGGTTACCAAGTTGTACTTGGTAACCAATGAACTGCGGCCGAACCGAGGCTCCCAAGTACCGCTTCGGAACGAGAGAATTTCACCACAGAGACACGAAGTTTTTTAAAGTTATAAGCAAAAGACAATATTTTTCTTCGTGCCTCTGTGTCTTCCTGTGAAAACAATACAGAGAAATATTATGAGTTTATTTATTTACAACACCGAGAGTCGTCAGAAAGAAGCGTTTAAACCCATTGTGCCCGGAAAAGTCGGCATGTATGTGTGTGGGGTGACGGTGTATGACTATTGCCATATCGGTCATGCGCGGGTGATGGTGGTGTTTGATACCGTGGTGCGCCATTTGCGCGCGCGTGGGTTTGAAGTGAATTATGTGCGAAATATTACTGATATTGACGATAAAATCATTAACCGTGCGTTTGAAAATCGTGAATCGTTTCAAGCCTTAACCGAGCGGTTTATTGCCGCGATGCATGAAGACGAAGCCGCGTTAAATGTCTTGCGCCCGGATGTTGAGCCAAAAGCCACCGAGTATATTGAGCAAATCAAAGGCATGGTGCAAACCTTAATCGACAAAGGTCACGCTTATGCTGCAGATAATGGTGACGTATATTTCAAAGTGAAATCGTTTGATACCTATGGCCGGTTGTCGGGCAAAAAGCAGGATGAGCTGGAAGCCGGTGCGCGCGTTGAAGTGAATCCGCACAAACAAGATCCGATGGATTTTGTGCTGTGGAAGGCGTCAAAAGAAAACGAGCCGTCTTGGCATTCGCAATGGGGTGACGGTCGTCCGGGTTGGCATATTGAATGTTCGGCGATGTCGAAACATTGTATCGGTGAGCACTTGGATATTCACGGCGGCGGCATGGATTTACAGTTCCCGCACCATGAAAACGAAATTGCGCAGTCGGAATGTGCGCACGGCCATCATTATGTGAATACCTGGATGCACGTTGGGTTTGTGCGTATCGACAATGAAAAAATGTCGAAGTCACTCAACAACTTTTTCACCATTCGCGAAGTATTAAAAGAATACCACCCGGAAGTGATTCGTTATTTCTTGTTATCCAGTCACTATCGCAGTCCGGTGAATTATTCGCAAGAAAACCTGCAAACCGCTAAAACCAATATTACGCGGTTATATACCGCCTTAGAAGGGCTACAGCCGGGTCAAGCTGCGCAAAATACCGATTATGAACAGCGTTTTAATGACGCGATGGACGATGATTTTAATACGCCGCTCGCGATTTCAGTGTTGTTTGAATTGGTGAAAGACGTTAATAAAAACCAAGATGCGCAATTAGCAGGCCTGCTAAAAGCTTTAGCGAATCGGTTGGGTTTTTTAACTGAACTACCGGAGGCGTTTTTTAAAGCGCATTTGAACGCAAACGATGGATTATCGGATGCAGAGATTGAGCAGTTGATTGCGCAGCGTGCGCAGGCGCGCAAAGACAAAAACTGGGCACGTTCGGATGAAATTCGGGATCAGTTGTTAGCACAGGGCATTGAGTTGTTGGATTCGGCACAAGGCACGACTTGGCGTAGAGGATAAAAATATATTATACGCACATAAAAAAGTTTGACAGTGATTTAAACTTTTTATACAATTTGCACATTCATGTTTCTTCATGAGTATCCTCCTTTAGTTATCTTTAATTTTAGATACTATTTGAACCCGGCCTTGCGTCGGGTTTTTTTATGCCTGGAATTTGGCTAAATGTATTTTGAACACCTATTGCTAGGGTCTGTTGAGCATTCATTTTTGAACCACAGAGACACGAAGGCACGAAGTTTTTTAAGTATTAAGTCATTGTTTTTTTGAAGATGATTACTTGCAACGTAAATTTAAATTGCAGTTATTACTTGAAACTGCGTTTTATTTATCAATCAGTTACATCGAATTGTCAACAGACCCTAGGGAAGGTCGAGTTGTTTTGTTGCGCTGTATTGACCGATGGGAAGCATCAGAGGCGTGAGGCGATCATAGCGATTGTCGAGTAGGTTTTGAAATACCATCGTATATTCCAGTACCGACTTAACGTATTTACGCGTTTCTTTAAATGGAATTGAGTCAATCCATTGGTCTGCGGCAATGACATCATTCATAATCCAACTATCTACGCGTCGAGGACCGGCATTGTAGGCGGCGGTAGCGAGTACTAAATTGCCGTCGTAGCGTTCAAGTAGATAACGCAGGTAAGCACTGCCTAATTCGATGTTGGAGCGCGCATCGGTAAGATTGGCGTATTGATGTTGGCTATAGCCGATTTTGCGTCCGACATAACGGGCGGTATTGGGCAAAATTTGCATTAAACCCACCGCACCAGCGGGTGAACGAATGTCGGGTGAAAAGGCGCTTTCTCGCCGCATGACGCCGTAAATCCAACTAGGCTGAATCTTGTTTTTTTCGGCACTTTGCATTACCGGTTCTTTGTAGGGTGTGGGAAAACGTAAGTCAATCCTATCCCATAGTTTACCCTGCGCCAAGGTGCGTATTGCAATATTGTGCTGTTGCCATTCGCTGGCAATAGCGGCGAGGCCTGCGAGGTCTTCACCTGCAGCTGTTTGAATTAAGTGTTGCCATTCACGATTGGCGCTTACCGTCCAATTTACTGCAAATAATGCTTCGACTAGGGCGATCGCCGGGTAGGTTTGGCGTAGGTTATTTAAGTTGGGCGCTGGCTCAGCTGAGTGTCCATTTAGTTGGTAGGGCAGGTTGAGTTGGTCGGCGGCTAAAAATCCATAGTAGTGGCGTGCTTGCGCGAGTTGTTGATAAATCGGTTGAGCTTGTGCGGCTTGATCTGTCATCGCCAGCGCGCGCGCGGTCCAATATTGCCATTTAGGTTGTTGACGTTCAGAAAACGGCATGAGGCTGAGTGTGTCTAAGAGCGTTTTCCAGTCGGATTGGCGCAGGGCGATTTGCGCTTGCCAGCGCAGCGTGTCTTCGTCGGCGCCTTGTTGATTAACTTGCGCAAGGTGAGCTTGTGCTTTGTCATCGTAACGGTAAGCTAGGCGCAAGCCGATTTGGCGCTGGACTGCCAAACGTTGACTGTCGCTAAAGCCATAGTGGCTATCTAGCCGTGTAAGTTGTTGCGCGGCCTCTTCCGGTTTGCGTTGTGCAAGACGTTGTAGGATATGGATAACCATTTCTGCGCTAAGTGTGGACGAGTTCGTTGGATTGAAGTGCGCGATTTTATGCGGTTGTTGGTGCAGTTGAAGCCAGGTGTCGAGTTGGTGTTGTTCGTTTGTTTTGAGGCGAGAACGTAGCGAGCGTACTTGTTTAAGGGCGTTGGCGTGCATCGCTGCCGTTATTTTTTGCCACACTAGTGTACTGGTAAGTTGTTGTTGTGCAACTAAAAAACCTTCTATCGATTGGCAGGCCTGATCGTGTGTTGGCAAGCTGAGCCATAAGGTTTGGAGTTGTGCGATATCCACATCGTTGGGTTGAGTTTGCAGCTGTGCCTGCATAATTTGACATTGTAACGAGTCGGTTGAAAAGCGTGGGGCGTGGTCAAGCAGCGTTTGCCATTGTGCTTGCTTGGCAAGGTGCTTGAGCCAGTGTTGATGCAGGCGTTGTGCGGCCGCGGTATGGGCGTAACGCTCGATAAATTGTTCAATCGCAGCGTTGGGGGTGTGTTCGATATTGCGCAGGTAGTCTTGGTAGAGAGCGTAGATTAGCAGTGGGTGGTCTTGCAACGCTTGTTTGTGTTGGTTAAAGGCATGGCGTTGGCCTTTTTTTAGCGCGTCAATCGCGTCGAGAAAATGCTGCTCTTGTGCGTTGTTAGCTTGAACTGTGATACTGACAAGGCTGAGTATCAGGGTGATAAGAAGCACAGACCAATAGCCACGCAGGCTGTTGGTCGTGGTAAAAAAGTTAGCTGTCATTTGGAATACGAAGCACTTGCCCGGGCATGAGGTGTTGGTTGCGCGATAGCTTGTTGTAGTCTTTTAAACGCTGGTGTTTAACGTTAAATGCGCGTGCAATATCCCATAAGGTGTCACCTCGGCGTACGGTGTATTGGCTTTCTTTACCCGGACGCCAAATGCTGAGCGTGGTGCCGGGTTGAAGTGTGGCGTTGGTTTGGAGTTGGTTCCAGCGTGCTAAATCATTGACACTGACTTGATATCGACGGGCGATGAGCCACAGGCTTTCCCCTTCGGCTACGGCGTGTTGTAGATTGTGACCGTATTGCGCATTACGTATGTTCAGTTTCTGCCCAATACGAAGCGTGCTGCGTGGCGATATATTGTTCCATGCGGCTAGATCATCCGTTTGCACCTGATAGTAGTTGGCAATGGTCCATAGGGATTCACCGGCTTTGACTTGATGTACGCGGGCCGTGTTATTGGCTACTTGGGTTGGTTGTGTCGCTGCGGTAGGGGCCTTAGTTTGGCTGGCCAGTTGCGTTTTGGCGGGGAGGTCGGCTTTAGCTGGCACCGGTATGAGCAGGGTTTGCCCAGCACGAATAGTGTTGCCGCGCAGACTGTTGAGTTGGCGAATTTGCGCAATGTTGGTTTTGTAACGGTGGGCTATGCCTCCTAGGGTGTCGCCACGTGCAATGGTATGACGTTGCCAGCGAATATTAAATAAATCGTCATTTTGTGCCAAGGCTTGTTCAAACGCCGCTTGATGAGTGATTGGAATCATCACGTTATGTGGGCCATCCGGCGGGGTCACCGATTTTAGGTAGCCCGGGTTGAGGTGCTTGATGAGTTCTGGTTTTAAATCGATTGAATCGGCGATTTTGTTTAAGTCGATTTGGCGGTCGAGTTCAATCCGTGTTAGATAGGGTTCATTGGGTATGGATTCGATGGATAGTTCATATTTCTCACGATGTTTTATTAAATAACTCACCGCTAAAAGTTGCGGGACATAGTGGCGTGTTTCGCGCGGTAAATAGGGTCGAATCGACCAGTAGTTGACTTCTGCGTCCGCGTCTTCTCGTTTTAAGCGCGCCGTAGCTTGTTGAATACGACCATAACCAGCATTGTATGAAGCTAGAGCCAAAAACCAATCTTGGTTATTGAGTTCATAGAGGCTTTGTAAAAAATCCAGCGCGGCCATGGTGCTGAGATAGACATCTTGGCGACCGTCAAACCACCAGTCTTGTTTTAAACCATAAATACGCCCGGTGCTCGGAATAAATTGCCACAATCCGGCGGCTTGCATTCGTGAGAGTGCATAAGGGTAAAACGCGCTTTCTACGATGGGCAGTAGGGCAATTTCGGTTGGCATATTGCGTCGGCGAACCTCTTGCATAATAAAGTGCAAATAGGGCTTGGCACGAATCGAAGCGCGTTCTAAATGACGCGTATTATTGAGGTAAAACGTTAGGTAGTCTTGATATTCTGATTTATGGGCGTCAATTAACGAGAAACTGTCCGCTAACTCATCCCATACATCATCACGCGGTTGGGAGGGAATGGGTGGTTTTGTTGTGCGTTTGCGACGTTCGGTTTGTGTCAAAATCGAGTGTTCAAATTCAGCTTCTGCACGATCCACGGCGGGATCGTCAGGAATGAGCATCGTCGATTTAGCGATAGGCTGATTGTCTTCGTCAGGTTTTGTGTTGCCTGACATTTGGCAGCCGCCAAGACTTAATGCTAAGCTCAGCAAACTTAATCGTAAATAGGCGCAGTGTTTGGTTTTTGTCATGTTGTCTTCATTCTATCGGGTAAATGGCATCCAGTTCGCCGGTTTGATCTAATGTATCTTTCCATGCACGTAGTGTGCCAAATAGGCAAGCCGCGTCAGTTTCTTTTTCGTTGAGCTGGCCGTATTCGATAATTTGAGGTTTTAGTTCGTTTAAGTCAAAGCGCAGAAAAGGGTTGGTTTGTTTTTCTAGCCCTAGCGTTGAGGGTACGCAGGCCTGCTGATGTTGATAGGCCGTGACGGTTTGTTGATAACGTGCGCGCAACGCTGCGTTGTTTGGCTCCGCTCGTAGGGCAAAATTTAAATTGCTCAGGGTGTATTCATGTCCACAATAAACGGCTAACTGATCATCTAAATCGCGCAGGGTGAGCAATGAGGTGGCCATTTGTTGGGCGCTGCCTTCAAATAAGCGTCCACAGCCGCCGCTAAACAGGGTATCGCCGCTAAATAATACGTCTTCGCCGACGAAACATAGGTGGTCTAAGGTGTGTCCGGGGGTGGCGATAGCTTGTAGCGTCCAAGGTCCTAGTTGCAAATGTTGCCCGTGTTGAACAGGACGGTTGATTGCGCGGTGCGGGGTCAGAGGGTTGGCGTACACCGCAATATTGGGTGTGTTTGCCAGCAGCGCATCTACGCCCGCAGTATGATCGGCATGGTGGTGGGTGAGTAAAATGCCGCTGAGTGTCAGTTCATGTTCGTTTAAAAATCGTAAAACCGGTTCGGCGGCGCCCGGGTCAATCACCCACGCTTGATGCGCGTGCTGGATTAGCCAGATATAGTTGTCGCTTAGGGCGCGCAGACCGTGAACGTGCATAGCTAAGTACTCTCGTTGGTGAGTCGCTCGATTAACCGATAGTAGCTTGATTGACACTTAGCGCAGAACGTTGCGTTTAAGGTTGTCATGTTGCAAGCGTGGGATAGGTCTTTTACGTTTTGCTGTGCTGCTGAGGCGTTAGCAGACGCTATCCGGGGTTAAGCGATGCGCTCATTTAGTGTTCAAGGCTAGGATTCACCCAGCCTGGTTGTTACAATGAACCGGTTTTTAAACCGGTTTTGTGCTTCGTGGCGCTATTTTAAGGCTTTTGTTGTGTAGATTTGAAGCTTTTAACTGCTTATTTTAGGTGGTTTGTTTTGAATTGGTAAATAAAAATTTAACTTAGGCTAATTTTTTTATTTGTCTGTGAGGTTTTCGCTTACGTAGTATGGCAAGGGGGTGGGGGTGAATAGCAAGGAGGGATGGCAGTCTTTTTTGCGTGACTGGTTTAGTTCGTCGGTAGGGGCTGGCTTACTAGGACAAGAGCGTCATTTATTGGATAAAGAGTTGGCGCATCTTTTTGGTTATTATGCGTTGCAGCTTGGCCAGGTGGCGGGGCAAGACTTGCTCAGTGCGAGCCGAGTGAAAACGAAGTTGTTGCTGGATAATACGCCGGTTTTTAAAGGTGAAGCGGACTTGGCGTTAGCGGATTTGGATTTTTTGCCGATTCAAAATGATAGTGTGGATGTCGTGCTGTTGCCGCATACTTTGGAAGCGGTGAGCGATCCTTATCATTTGGTGCGTCAGGTGGACGCAACCTTGATGCCGGAAGGACATTTAATTATTACCGGTTTTAATGCTTGGGGCTGTGCGTTATTGCGTGCGCGTTTCGGTCGTTCGCGCCAAGCGTTTAAACAAGCCCATTTTATTAATATGCACCGAGTGATTGATTGGCTTAATTTGTTGGGTTATGACATTCAGGTGGCGCAGTATGGGCCAATTTCGTGCTCTGGTAAACGCCAAAGTGTGATTGATTCTTGGTTTTGGGCGTTGGTGGAGCGTGTTGAGCGTGGGTTGGCGCGATGGGGCGTTCATTTAGGCAATGTATATATTGTGGTGGCAAAAAAAAGGGTGGTGACGCCTAAACCGGTGGGATTGGATTGGCGGTTGGCTAATTGGTTGCCTAGGCGAAAGGGTCAAGCTGTGGCCTCATGTCAGTCTCATTCAGCCGGGCAGTATCGTGAAAAAAAGGAAGGTAAAGATTGCAAGTAGTTGAAGTGTTTACTGACGGCGGTTGCCGGGGTAATCCCGGCCCGGGCGGTTGGGGGGTGTTGTTACGTTATAACGGACAGGAAAAAACTTTAAATGGTGCAGAGCCGGATACTACGAATAATCGAATGGAGTTAATGGCGGCTATTCAGGCTTTTGAGGCGCTTAAGCGTCCGTGCCGAGTGAGTATTACTACTGATTCACAATATGTGAAAAATGGGGTGACGCAATGGATGGCAGGTTGGAAGAAGAAAGGTTGGAAAACAGCTAATAATCAACCAGTTAAGAATCAAGACTTATGGCAGCGCTTGGAGCGAGCTATGACAGTTCACCAGGTAGATTGGCACTGGGTTAAGGGGCATAGCGGTCATCCCGAAAATGAGCGCGTTGATGAATTAGCCAACTTGGCGATAGATAGGTTACTAAACGGAGAGCGTGAATGCGATTAAAGCGAGGGTGGGGGGTTGGTTTGATTTTATTGGCGATGTCATCAAGCCTGGCGGCTAAGGAGTTGGTGTTGCGGGGTGAGCCGATTCAAGGCGGTTGGGTTGAGATAGTGGTGGCGCCTGAGAGTCGCATAAGCTTTGAAGGGCGTTCGCTGAAGGCGGACGCCCAGGGGCGGCTGTTACTGGCTTTCCCCCGCGATGCAAAGCCGAGTCAACATCTAACAATTCAGCCGCCAGAGGGAAAGCCTTATCGTCACACGCTAGCGGTAAAGCAACGTGAGTATGTGATACAGCGTATTAATGGCGTGCCTTCAAAGTATGTGACGCCGGATGAGGCAACGTTGAAAAAAATCCGTGAGGACAGGCAAAAAGCGGTGAATGCACGTAAGATTAATTTGCCCGAACCTTATTTTAGTCAGGGATTTCGCTGGCCCACTGAGGGTTGGGTCACGGGGGTGTATGGCAGCCAGCGCATTTTAAATGGTCACGCACGTAATCCGCATATGGGGGTAGATATTGCCGCACCAATCGGTACGCCGATTTACGCTCCGGCAGCGGGTGAGGTGACTTTGGCTGAGTCTATGGAGTTAAGCGGGTTTACGTTGTTTATTGACCATGGTTATGGGCTGCGCTCAGATTTTATGCACTTGGATAAAATCCTCGTTAAGCCGGGAGAGCGGGTGAAAAAGGGCCAGTTGGTGGCTACCATGGGAACCACTGGGCGCTCGACTGGTTCACATTTACACTGGGGGATGAGTTGGTTTGATGTGCGTCTTGACCCAGCGTTGGTGTTTAATTTGCCCACCCCTTTGAGAAAAGGAGCACAAATCGTCGCCAATGAGGTGGTGTATGAGCAAGAGCAGGTGAGTCAGCGTTAGGCTAAGAGCTTTACACAGCGCAGGTGAGGGCTCGCTGTGTGAAATTTGGCAAGGTCAAGCTAGGATTTGTTGACATTTCGATGTAACGGATTGATAAGTTAAGTTTTAGTGAATCCCTGAAAGGCTTATTGTTTAGTCAAAACGATTGATACAAGCAACTATCTGCAAAAATCGATAACTTAATACTTAAAAAACGACTTAAAAAAACGTCGTTCTTTCGTGTTTCTGTGGTTTAAAAAATGAATGGTCAGCAGCCTCTAGGCATTCTTTCAACGTCACGGCTTGATTTAAAAGCTTCGCGTTGCCAATCAAAGATCAGCGCCTGAAAATTTACTTGGGGTTAATTGTGTTATCCAGCACATCTTTAAACCTTAAGCAATCAATAATATGAATAGGTCTATGGGTTTGTGGTGCCGATTTTAGCGATGTTTCGGGCAGATTGGTTGACCTAGCCCTTATGGTTTTTGTGCCCTTTGGGCACTCACAACACGATTCAGCCTTACTAGCTATTTATTAGCAGGCCTGCTAATTTAAGTTAATTGTTAATTGGCGTCTTCGAGCATACTTTCGTCAAACTTGGCGAGTTTGTTGAACTCGATAATTTGTTCAATGCGTTTGGCGTTTTCCGTCATGCCTAATTTAGTGTAGGCTTCGTGTAGTAGCGCTAAAGACGGGCGTACCGCTTGTGAGCGTGGATAGTTTTCTAACACCGATTGCGCACGATTAGCGGCGGCAAGATAAGCACCGCGTTTAAAATAATATTGGGCTACGATTAAATCGCGTCTTGCCAAGCGATTGGTGATCATAATTAACCGTTGTTTGGCGACAATCGCATATTGGCTATTGGGGTAGCGTGTAATCACTTCTTGATACGCGCGGTAAGCTTCAAGGGTAGATTTCGTGTCGCGGTTGGCCGGATCAGTAATAAAACGATCTAGCCAGCTTGAGTTAATCGAGTCGGCGGCGAGCGCTTTTAGGTAGTAAGCATAGGGGAGTTGCGGGTGCTTAGGGTAGAGGCGAATGAATTCATCGAGTTCGCGCATCGCCGACAAGGGCTCGTCGTAGCGGTAATAGGCGTAGGCTAGCTCAAGATAGGCTTGTTCGGCATAGTCGCCATAAGGGAAGTTGGCTTTGAGTTTTTCATAGTATTCAATCGCGCCCCCCCATTGACTGTCATCAAAATCAGACTTGGCGCGATCATAAAATTCCTCCACCGTCCATTCGGTTTCCGGTTTGGGCAGTAGGGCGGAACAGCCGGACAAAAACGCAATTAATATCGTTAAGGAAAAGAGTTTAAGCATGGTTTCTCGGTTACAATTAAACGAATAGAATTTTTGAATAGTATCACAGATTAAGGATAAACGCTTGAGTAGTGAAATTTTGTCAGCCAAAATTGCGCCATCCCATATGGGCGGACGCTTAGATGCCGTCGTTGCCGATTACTTCCCTCAGTATTCGCGCAGCCGTTTGCAGGCCTGGTTAAAGCAGGGAAAGGTCACGCTTAACGGGGAGGTTGTGACAAAACCCCGTCATACAGTACTGGGCGGTGAGTGGCTTGAGGTCGAAGTGCAGCACGAGCAGGCAACGCACGTTCAGGCCCAGCCGATTGCGTTGGATATTGTGTATGAAGATGAATCGATTTTAGTGATTAATAAGTCGGCCGGTTTAGTGGTGCATCCGGGGGCGGGCAATCCCGATGGCACGCTTATGAATGCGTTGTTATACCATTACCCTTCGATTCGTGAAGTACCGCGTGCGGGTATTGTTCATCGCCTAGATAAGGATACCTCTGGGTTAATGGTGGTCGCTAAAACCGTGCAAGCTCAAACGCATTTAGTCGATCAGTTACAGCGCCATGATGTTGAACGCGTGTACGATGCGATTTTGGTCGGTAATATGATTGCCGGCGGTACTATCGATAAACCAATCGGGCGTCATTTAACCGATCGTAAAAAAATGGCGGTGCGGGTCAGCGGCGGTAAGCCAGCCGTGAGTCATTATCGAGTTGCGGAAAAGTTTCGCGCTCATACCCACGTTAAAGTGAACTTGGAAACCGGTCGAACCCATCAGATTCGGGTTCATATGGCGTATTTGGGTTTTCCGTTATTGGGCGATCCGGTGTATGGTCAGCGTTTGCGCATTCCGCGGCAAATGATGCCCGAGTTCGTGGAGATTTTGCGTAACTTTAAACGTCAGGCTTTACACGCCGGGGGATTGAGTCTTACCCATCCGGTCAGTGGCAAAGTGATGAAATGGAAAGCACCGATTCCCGATGATATGGGCTTGTTGATTGATATTCTGCGCGATGATGAGGTCGATTTTATTGCTAATCGCAATAATGCCTATGACGAAATCGATTATGACTATGATGTGGAAGTTGAATGGGTCACGGATGATGACATCCCCGATTATTAATTTGCCGCTGATAACACCGAACTGGCCAGCTGTTGTGCCGGTTCAAGCCTATACCACCACCCGTAAGGGTGGTGTCAGTTTAGCGCCTTATAATGCATTTAATCTTGCTTATCACGTTCAAGACGACCCGCAGGCGGTCGCTCAAAATCGCCAGCTGTTAAGCCAAGTAATGGGGCAAAATTCTATCGTATGGTTAGACCAGCGCCATACCAGCGACTGTGTTTATGTCGATCAGTTACCCGACCAACCGCTGGTTGCTGATGCGCTGTGGACCGATCAACCGGGCTTAGCGCTGGCGGTGATGAGCGCCGATTGTCTGCCTATTTTATTAACTAATGGCGAGCGTGTGTGTGCGATTCATGCTGGATGGCGCGGTTTACTCGACGGGATAATTGAAAATACGCTTGCGCAATGTGTTAGCAGGCCTGCTCAATGGCAGGTTTGGATTGGTCCGGCGATTTCAGCGGCGTTTTTTGAAGTGGGAGCCGAAGTTAGACAGGCGTTTATCTCTAAATTTCCAACTTTTGCATGCTATTTTCAGCCTCAAGGCGACAAATGGTTAGCCAACCTAGCCGGAATGGCTGAACAAATATTGCGTTTGCAAGGTATTGCAAATGTCACGCAATCGGGTTTGTGTTCTTATGCAGACAGTAAACGTTTCTATTCCTATCGCCGCGACGGCCAAACCGGCAGAATGGCAAGTTTGATTTGGCGTTTAGATTGATTCCATTTGGTCGTTGTTTTCGTTGTTTGTTGTGAGATGAATGGGGTGTTGTGCTTAGCTTCTTGAGGTGTTTATCGTTCAGCCAAAACGCTTGATACAAGCAAAGACCTATAGAGAATCAATGACTTAATACTTAAAAGCGTGTCTTTATGGTTCAAAAATGAATTACCAACAGCGCTTAAATTCGCCATTCAACAATTTATGATTCAGTACATACAACAGATATCAACCGTCATTCACGTTGCGACAATCACTCATTCCATGATGTTTTCATCTGTAGCGCGCTAAGTTCGCTAATTAACGCCCTTGTTTGAGGATATGGTCCATGCGCTCAACTGCTTCGGGCAGGCCGGAGATAATCACCGTATCATCTGCGCGTAAACGTGTGTTTTCATCCGGGTTGTCGCCGCGCACTGAGCCGCGTTTGACGGCATCAACGTAGACGTTATTTTCTGCGAACGGTAATTCTTTTAAACGTTTACCTACGGCATAGGCTTGTTCATCAAGGGTAACCGCATGGATGATTCCGCCATGTACCATAGATTTTCCGCTACCAGCATCGGTTTCTCCGACGTATAAATGGGCCAATAAGCTGTAGCGATCTTGGCGTGCCTTGCGCGTTTCGCGTAATACTTGGCTAGGTGGATAACCAAGCATCAGTAATAAATGTGACGACAGCATAATGCTGGACTCGAAAATATCGGGCACCACTTCGGTTGCACCTGCATCGAGCAATGCTTGTAAATGGCTATCGTCTTGTGTTCTGACCAAGACGGCAATGTCCTGGCGCAATGCGCGTATCGCGCTGAGGGTTTTTAGGGCAAGATGCACATCGTGATGTGTAATCACGATAGCTTTGGCTTTGTCGATTTTGCAGGTCTGCAGAATTGAGCCTTTTGAGGCATCACCGTAATATACATTTTCACCGGCGAGCTGGGCTTCTTTGATTCGCATAATATCAAGGTCAAGGGCGACAAATGGCTGATTAGTTTTGCGTAAAAAACGGGCGGTGGTTTGACCTACGCGTCCGAAGCCGCACAATATAACATGATCTTTTAAGTATTCAGTGTCCTGTTCAATCGCTTGTTCTATCTCTTTGTGCGCCGCGCTATAACTGTCGCGACAAAACAGCTTGGCAACACGGCCATTAAATTTAACTAACAGCGGAGCGGCCATCATGCTTATTACCGCAGCGGAGAGAAAAATTTGTCCCAAGTCTTCGGCAAGCAGCTTGTAGGTAAAGGCGAGGGTCATCAGTACCAGACCAAACTCGCCAACCTGAGCTAAACTCACGGCGGTACGAACGGAAACACCGTCGATTTTTTTCAGGCCAAAGCGCATAATCGCGTAAATTACGGCGAATTTTATAGTGATAATGCCTAGTGCGATACCAAAAACAGCGAAGAAGTTTTGCCAAATTAGCAGCGGGGCAATCATCATGCCTACCGTAATAAAAAATAAGCCCAGTAATACATCTTGAAACGGGCGGATGTCGGCTTCGATTTGGTGGCGGTATTCGGTTTCTCCGAGCATCATACCGGCTAAGAACGCTCCTAGCGTCAGCGAAAGTCCGATCTCTTCTGTGACTAAGGCGGAGCCTAAGGCAACAAACAGCACGGTGAGCATAAACAGTTCGGTTGACTTTGCCGAAGCGACTTCGTGAAACAAAGGACGCAACACATATCGACCAAGCAAAAACATTAAAACGGCAACCAACAATCCTTTAAGAAAAGATAGCCCCAACGCACTGCCAAGCGAGCCGCCATCCCCTTGGCTTAAGGCAAGCGCCGGGATAAGAATAAGTAGTGGAATGGCCATAATGTCTTGAAAAATCAAGATACCTACGGCGCTTCGGCCATGACGCGATTGGATTTCACCCTGCTCGGTCAGTTGTTTTATGACAATTGCGGTAGAGGATAGGGCAAACGCGGAAGCAATCACGATATTCGTTTCGTTACTTAAACCGGCAAGCCAGCCAAAAAGATAAAACACCGCAGCCGTGATAAATACTTGCAACGCGCCCAAGCCAAATACTAAATTGCGCATCGCGTTCATTTGTGCGAGCGAAAATTCTAAGCCGATGGCAAAGAGTAGAAATACGATACCGAATTCGGCAAGAAAATGAATGTTTTCTTCGTTTTGAATTAGGCCAAGTCCACCCGGGCCGACTAACGCGCCGACTAAAATATAACTTAATATTGGTGGAAAGTGCAGGCGGCGCGCGATGGAAACGGTAATCACCGATAAGCCGAGCAGCAATACTACCGCAACAAAAATACCTTCTTGGCTTGCGTTAATCATAAAAAGAGTCGTTTCGTTTAGAAGTTAGAGGAAGTTAAAGCGCATTGATAAATCAATGGCTTGGATATGTTTGGTAATAGCACCACTGGATACAAAGTCAACGCCAGTGTCCGCGAGTTCGCTCAGTTTAGTCAGTTCAATATTGCCCGAAACCTCGAGTTTGGCGCGACCATTAACCAACTGCACTGCCTGTTTAATTTGCGTAAGGCTGAAGTTGTCGAGCATTATAATATCAGCGCCTGCTGCCAAGGCTTGTGTCACCTCGTCGAGTGACTCGGTTTCGACCTCAACCGTAATGCCGGGGTGGAGAGATTTCGCACGCATCACCGCCGCTTGTAGACCACCGCAAGCAATAATATGATTTTCTTTGATTAAAATCGCGTCATACAATCCCATGCGGTGGTTATTTCCACCGCCCATTTTAACGGCGTATTTTTGCGCCAAGCGCAACCCAGGTAGGGTTTTACGTGTATCAAGTAGTTGCGTTTTACTCTGACCGAGCGCGGCTACGTAGTGTGCGGTGGTGGTGGCGGTAGCGGAAAGGGTTTGTAAAAAATTTAATGCGCTACGTTCACCGCTAAGTAAAGCCCGCGCATTGCCTTTAAGTTCACACAGCAGTTGATTTGGCTCAACCTGTGCGCCTTCTTCACAGTGCCAATTAATTTTAATTTCGCTATCAAGTTGATGAAATACGGCATCAAACCAAGGTCGACCACAAATAATCGCCCGTTCCCTCGTGATGATGCGCGCATGGGCTTGGGTTTGTTCGGGAATTAAATCGGCCGTCAGGTCACCTGTTTTTATATCTTCTGCCAGCGCCATTTCTACATTGCGCATTACATCATCAAAAAAAACCGCCATAGTCCCACTCGTTTATCTGAATTCAAATGCGGCTAATTATATACTAAAGGACCTCACGATTTACCTTGATATAAAGTTCATTGAGGCGAATTGAGATGCCCTAAAGCATGGTGTGCGAAGTAAAAGGAGCAAAATGTATGTTTGAGGTTAATCCTCATAGCGGTCGCTTATGGCCGGCAAATTGGATCGCTAGCCCTCATTTTGATGAGCGGCCGCAAGGCGGTGAAATTGAGCTGATTGTGGTGCACGGAATTAGTCTGCCGCCAAATGAGTTTGGCGGCGAAGGGATTGTCGAATTGTTTACTAATCGATTGCGCCCGTCAGTGGACGTGTATTACCAGCAGTTAATCGGTTTACGCGTATCGGCACATCTTTTAATTCGACGTGACGGTGAGGTGATTCAATTTGTTAATTTTAACCAGCGCGCTTGGCACGCCGGAGCATCGAGCTTTGCAGGGCGTTCAGGTTGTAATGATTTTTCAATCGGTATTGAGCTTGAGGGAGCGGATACGATTTGTTACACCGCTATTCAGTATCAAGTGCTCGCACAGGTGATACAGGCGATTTGCCAAGCTTATCCTCGCGTGCAGCAATGGGTCGGGCATAGCGATATTGCGCCCGGTCGCAAAACCGATCCTGGGCCGTTATTTAATTGGGCGGCGCTTCAGCGCTTATTGGCCGATTAAATGCGCCATACATGACATTAAACGGGGTGTTAGCTGACTTTGACGAATATATAACACGCCCCATTACGCAATCCAGCCACTTTGAGGACTGTTTTGCGGGCGCGTGGGTTTGGGCTGAAATTTTAAACAGGGTTTGCCGGAGGTTTCTTCTACAACTTGACTTGGCATTCGCGTGGTTTTGAAGCCAAAGGCTTTACAGCCGCGTGGATGTTGGGCTTCCCAAGTGATGTAAAAGTAACGGCATTTGAAACAATCAATATTATTCATCATGGTGTATAAAATTCGTCAATAAGGTTTTGTGTAAGGCTTGTGATATTATTGGCCACTTTAACAGAATGCCTTTTTATTCTTCAACTGCCTTGTGGGTTGTTAAGCTTTAGAATAAGGGTATTTATATTTTTTTGCGTCATCAGGCGTTAAGTAAAAAGGAAGACTTATGGAAAAAATCGGCTTGTTTTATGGAACGGATACCGGCAATACCGAGCGTGTCGCAGATTTAATTAAGCAAAAGCTGGGCGCGGATCGCGTTGAGGTGCATGACATTGCCGCAGCCAAAAAATCCGATTTCGATAAGTATACAAAAATTATTTTAGGTCAGCCTACTTGGTATTACGGCGAGCGCCAAAGCAGTTGGGATGACTTTTGGGAGGAGTTTTGCACGATCGATTTTTCCGGCAAGACCGTCGCCTGTTTTGGTTTGGGTGATCAAGCCGATTACGCCGAGTATTTTATTGATGCGGTCGGCATGATGCATGATGTAGTGTTGGAAAATGGCGGTACGCCGGCTGGTTACTGGTCAACTAAGGGTTACCAATATGATGAGTCGAAAGCGGCAACAGAGGATGGGGAGTTTTTTGTTGGTTTGGCGATTGACGAGGATCAGCAGCCTGAGTTGACCGAGCAGCGCGTCACGCAATGGGTTGCGCAAATTAGCGAAGAAATGGCACTTTAATACAGTCGTGCAGTCATATTGGACTCATTTGCGCGCGCCATCGCGAGGTTTGTCGGCATAGCCTCGCATACTACCTGAGCGAGGCTTGTAGAGAGCTGAAACATCCTTGATATCAAGTTAGCCTGAGTCAGTCTAAGTGCTTTTGTGCAATCGCGTGCAAGGTTGGTACCGCCAGCCCGGCCTCACTGGCAAAACCGAGTGCTCTGCGCAAGCGCGCGGGGGCGGATCGTCCCATACATTGATGCTGTGGATCACCTTCAAAGGCCTGAGCAAGGCCTTGCATTAAACGGCTTCGATCTTGCTGGCGATGTGTTAGCCAGTCTTGGATGTCTAACACGTCGTTGGCTAGCGCATGCAGTAGCTCGCTATGTTGTTGTGCTAATTGTGCCATTGTGCCGCCGACCTCCAAACCGGCAATATTGCTGGTCAGAATATACAGATTCTTTTTCACAAGTTCATATTCCAGTTCCTCTGCCGATGCGACAATATAGGCCGGTAGGTCCAGTTGTGCTAAGGCCTGTACAATCAGTTGTGCATTTGGGCCGTAGACTGGTGAGGGTAGAACAACCTTACAGGTCTTGCCTTTTTTCTTTTCAAACCAAACGGAAATAATGGTTGGGTTATCGAATGCGTGTGCTTGCCAATCGCGTGGTAGTAATTCGTTTTGAATAAGCACGACGTGTGATTTCCATTGTTCGGGAACCTGCGTCATAACCTCATGCACGTCCGCTTCGCCTACGGCGATAATGATTGCTTGCGGTTCGATTTGGTCCACGAAATCGTTCAAGCTGTTATGTCGCGTCACGGGGGTAACGCTATAGCCTAATTTTAAACAGCCTTTGGCCAATACACTGCCGAGTTCTCCCATTCCAATGACGATGATGGATTTGTGCATACTTCACTCCTTGCTGAGGTTACAATAGCGCCTTAGTTTAATAATGAATACAGGGGGATGCAATGGCAAAGCAACGACCGCCGTTTACGTGGCATTACTATATGATGGGGTTAGGTGGGTTTGCGATGTTACTAGCCGTGAGTTTAGCCGCGTGGGGTTCGTTGGTGAGCGCGCTGGCTTTCGCGATTGTATCGCACCCGCATCTTGCCCTAAGCGGGCCGGTTAGAGTGGTGTTTTTATTAATCTTTGCTGCGATGTTCATATTTGCGTTTCCAGCAGCGGATGAGGTTAGAGCTTATATGAATGGCGTTTAAGCAGGCCTGCTACGCCGCCATGTTTGTATTAACAATGTCAGCATCAGTAACGCGGCGGCGGCAGTGGCAATCGAAGCAGAAATAACGGTATCTAACCAATAAGCGAAACCTAGCCCAATGAGTACCGCCAGTTGGCCATAGCCAAGGGCGTAAATAAAAAATGGCGCTAAACGGGTGGCTACCAAATAGGCACTGGCCGCGGGTAACACCAATAAGGCAACCACTAAAATCGCCCCAACTGCATCAAACGAAGACACCGCCGTAATCGAGACTAATCCCATTATAAGATAGTGCCAAACACCTGCTTGAATTCCCAGACTAAGCGCAAAGCTCAGCTGGAAACTAGCCAGCTTAATGCGCTCATAAGCGATCGCCAACAATAGGGCGTTGAGCAAGAACACCATCAACGCCAGCCAAAATCCGCGAGGCCCCAGATTGAGATCAAATAAGAGGAAGGGGGTAAAAGGAATAAACGCGGCTTCGCCAAATAGAACGTGGTCTTGGTCAAGTTGAGTTTGTTCGGCGAATAAGCTAATTAAAATCACGGCGATTGCAAACAACCAAGTAAATACAAACCCCAAACTGGCATCGGCGGAGAGTTGCGCTTGTCGGTGAATCCATTCGCTCAGCCAAGCGGTAAACAGGCCAGCGAGGGTGGCGCCCAACAGCATGGCGCTGAGACTTTCGTAGCCGATGAACAAATAGGTTAGCACTAATCCGAGAAGCACCGAATGGCTAATCGCATCGCCAAGCATCGACATTCTGCGAAGTAATAACACGCTGCCCATCAGTGCGCAGGAGGCGGCGACAAGCGCCAAGGTAAGATAAATCCATAACTCATACATAGTGAGAAGGCTCGGTTGGACGTGGTCGGCGTAGGCGTTGAAGCAACCAAGACAACCAAAAAAATATCCCTAAAATAAAAACCGTCCAAGGGCCGGTCGGCATTCCCGGCAGATGATAAGACATGAAAGTTGCGCTCAGTGCGCTAAGGCCGGCGGCGATGGCGGCCAGCATCAGTAATCTGTGTAAATGGTGGCTCCAAAAGCGGGCGATGAGATAAGGTACCAGTAATACCGCGGCCATTAAAATCACACCAACGATTTGTAAACCGATCACTATCGTTAATACCAAAGTAAGCGCAAACACGAGTTCATAGCCTTGCACGTTTAGGCCCAAGGTTTGCGCATAAGCGCGGTGAAACGAGATTAAACGTAGTTTGTGGAACAGTAATACAATCACGCCCAAACTAAGTAGCGCGATAGCGCTTAACCAATATACATCGGCTTGTGTCATCGAGGCAGCTTGGCCGAACAACACGCGATCCAAGCCGCCTTTATGGGCAATAGGGGAGGCTTGGATATAAGAGAGTGCCATTAAGCCAAGCGCAAAAAAGGACGATAAAACGATCGCCATCGCGCTATCGGCTTTGAGCTTGCTGTGGCGCGTAATCCAGCCGATTAAATAGTAGCCTAGCAGACTGCTGGCTAAGGCGGATAATATGACCAGACCTGCAGATTTGCTTTCAAATAAAATAAACGCCACCATAATACCGGGCAACGCCGCATGAGCGAGGACATCGCCGATCAGCGCGCGCTGGCGCAAAACTGCAAAGCTACCAACCAGCGCCGCACTCACGGCAAGCAGCAGACTGCCGAATAATACCCAAATCAGGTTCGCATCCCAGTTCATCCTACCCTCGTTTGTTGTTCGCTGAGTAAGGGGAGGCGACCTTCAAAAGTGGCCTGCAGATTCTCTAGCGTAAAGGTTTGCGCCATATCACCCAGTGCGATGACTTGGCGATTAATCATCAGCACATAATCGAAATACTCGCGCAGGGTGTTGAGGTCATGGTGGACGCAAACCAAGGTTTTGCCTTGATGTTGTAAGTGGTCAAATAAACTCATTAAGGCTTTTTCTGTTGCCATATCTACCCCGGCAAACGGTTCGTCCATAATGTATAGATCGGCTTGCTGTGCGAGTGCGCGCGCGATAAAGACACGCTGCTGTTGGCCACCTGATAACTGGTTTATGGCGTGTTGTTCATAGCCTTGTAACCCTACACGCTCAATCGCTTGTTGGGCAATGTGTCGGTCTTGGGCATTGGGGCGTTGCCAAAATTTAAGATGGCCGTGGCGCCCCATGAGCACCACATCCTTGACGCTTACCGGAAAATCCCAATCAATATCGGCACGTTGCGGTACATAGGCGATACGTAAACGCTGGCTTTCCAGCGGTTGATCAAAAAATAATACCTCGCCTTTTACTTGTGTTACCAGTTTGAGCAGCGCCTTGAGTAAACTGGATTTGCCCGCTCCGTTGGGGCCGATAATGGCGATGCGCTTGCCTGCCGGTAAGACAAAATTGAGATTGTGAAGTATCGATTTGTCTTGATAAGCCATGGAGAGGGCCTGCACCGAAATCGCGTTCATTTTAAAGCCTCCACCAATGTGCGTGTGTTATGGCGCATCATTGCAATATAGTTTGGTGCGGGCGAGTCGGCCTCACCCAGTGAGTCGGTGTACAGTTCGCCGCCAAGGGTTAAGTGTCCGCCTTCGGCTTCGATGCCCGCAATGAGAGCCTGAATGCTGCGTTTGGGTAAGGTCGATTCAATAAAAACGGCTTTAATTTGGCGGGATTTAATGATCTGTTTAAGTTGGTTGATGTCTTTTAAACCATACTCCGCTGTGGTGTTGATGCCTTGCAGCCCCATTACTTCGATATCGTAAGCCGCACCGTAATAGCCAAAGGCATCGTGGGCACTGATTAATACCCGTTGTGTGTGTGGGATGGCTTGGAGTTGCTGTTTTATCCATTCATCGAGTTCGGCGAGTTGCTGGTCGTAGGCCTGCCAGCGTTGTAAAAAATAAGCATCGTGTTGCGGGCGTAGCTGGCTGAGTTGGCTGCGGACATAATGTGCAGCTAAGCGCCATATCCTAACGTCTAGCCAAATGTGCGGATCGGCAACGCCTTGTTCGAATATTGGGTTCGGGAACGCATCGCTTAAGGCGAATACTGGCTTAATGGCGCTAAGATTGTTAAATACATTTTGCATTCGTCCTTCTAGCCCTAAGCCGTTATAAAACACCACATCGGCGCGGGCGAGCAGGCGCATATCGCCAAAGGTGGCGCGATAATAATGCGGGTCGATGCCGGTTTGCATTAAAGCACTAAGTTGAATTTTATTGCCGCCGATTTGGGCAACAAGGTCTTCAATAATGTTAGTGGTCACCACTACTTTGAGCGGAGCATCGGCGTGCAGCAAGGGCGAAAATAATAAGCCCACAGCGGCGATAATCGCCCTGTTCAGACGCAGGAAACGTTGAGCGATAGGCACGAAAATAATCCCTAATTAAAAATTTAGTTACGACTAAGTTATCAGGCCTGTCACTATATCATATTGCACATAAAAACGGTTGTTCGAAATCAAACAAAGCGCCTAATCACGCCTGTTGCTCAAACGTGCCGACCTTTGTTTTGACTTGGATAACGATTTATTAACTAGTTTTTTAGGTTAAAAATTAGAAAATCAACGGGTTAGTATTTTATCTTGATGCTTGTGAGGATTATGTCTTTGGTGTGATAAAGCGAGCATTTCGATTCCCCCTCTGGTGATGTCTAGTGCGTCAAGCTTTATAGATTAAGACGCGACGTTGAAGGAGCCTCTGGGCTTGAAAACACCACGACAATCAATAACCCAGCGTCGGTGTCGATATAAGTGTTAAGCCTAGCAAGTAGGCCCGAATCGTTTGAGTCCCTTGTCATAAAAGTGTCACGCTTTGTTCATTAAGCTGTTATTTGTCATCGGCAGAATAAGCTGCGAGTTTCATTTGTTCCTTTATCTCTCCTAAGGAGTTTGTAATATGTTAAAACGTAAATTATTAGCCGCGATGGGCTTTGCCGCTGCGACGTTGGTTGCGCAGTCTGCCGTGGCGTCGGTTGATCCGGCACTACCTGATTATCAACGCGTTTCCGGGGTATCCGGTAACTTTACTTCTATCGGTTCAGATTCCTTAGCGAATATGATGACCTTATGGGTAGAGGAGTTTAAGCGTCATTATCCTAATGTGAACGTACAGGTTCAATCTGCCGGTTCATCCACTGCGCCACCCGCATTAGCGGAAGGTACTTCTCAGGTTGGCCCAATGAGCCGTCCAATGAAAACTGGCGAAATTGCGATGTTTGAACAGAAGTATGGCTATGCCCCTACCGCTATCGGCGTTGCGATTGATGCGTTGGCGGTGTTTGTACATAAAGATAACCCAATTAAAGGGTTGACTATGCAGCAAGTGGACGCGATTTTCTCATCTACTCGCCAGTGTGGTGAAAAAGAAGCGATTACAACTTGGGGTCAAACCGGTTTAACGGGCGAATGGGCAGATCGTTCAATTCAAATGTATGGCCGTAACTCCGTTTCGGGAACCTATGGTTACTTTAAAGAAAAAGCCTTGTGTAAAGGTGACTTTAGAAACGAAGTAAACGAACAGCCAGGTTCAGCCTCTGTTGTACAGGGTGTTTCAGCGTCTATTAATGGTATTGGTTACTCAGGCATGGGCTATGTGACTGCCGGTATCAAAGCGGTACCGTTAGCGAAAAAAGCAGGCGAGCCTTACTATGAAGCCAACGCTGAAAACGCATCAAATGGTAAGTTCCCGCTTGCACGTATGCTGTATGTGTATGTGAATAAGCCAGCTAACAAGCCAATGGAGCCAGCGGTTAAAGAGTTCATGACGCTTGTATTATCAAAACAAGGTCAAGAAGTTGTGTTTAAAGATGGTTACGTTCCGTTACCAAAATCTGTGGCTGATCGCGAATTAGCTAAGCTGAAATAAGCGCCGCTA
>JAVETW010000095.1:0-5722 GCA_034005865.1 Thiomicrospira sp.
TAGTTTTCTAACTCCCGCCCCCAATCAGCCATATCCTGCGCCGACATAATGGGTTGCTGGCTGGTATCGCTACTCGACCGAACGCCAGCAAAACGAAACCACCGAGACACGAAGTCACGAAGTTTTTTTAGATGAAAATTCAAAAGTGGTCTCTTCATAACGACGTTTGAAACGGGATGTTCAAATCCAATTTATTGGTTTGTATTTCTTTATCCTGCATTTCTCTGTGTCTTCGTGTCTCTGTGGTGAAATTATCAAACCGGGACTTTGACCAATTCTAATAATCGCTCGATTAACGCATCACTGCGCCAGCCTTTGGCGCGACCGGCGAAACTGAGTGCCAAACGATGACGTAACACATCCGGCGCTAAACGGACGACATCGTCCGGGGTGACATAATCGCGGCCTTGCAACCAAGCATAGGCACTGGCGGCATGTAATAACGCCAACGATGCCCGCGGTGATGCACCCACGTCCAACACACCGACCAAATCCTTATCCAATTCCTCCAGCTTACGTGTCGCCGCCACCAGCGCGACCAAATACTTTTCTACCGGCTCGGCAACGTGTAATTCCGCCACTTCACGCCGTGCATCCAACACGTTTTGCGGGGTCAGGCTGGAAGTGTCTTTTTCTTTGTCGATGCCATAATGTTTCGCGCGGTCGCGGCGCAGAATTTCCAACTCTTCCGCTTCGGTCGGATAATCCAACACCACATGCAACATAAACCGATCCATTTGCGCTTCCGGCAAAGGATAGGTACCGCTTTGCTCCAGCGGGTTTTGCGTCGCCATAACAATAAATAAATCCGGCAGGGCGCGCGTTTGTCCACCGGCGGTGACTTGTTTTTCCGCCATCGCTTCTAATAACGCCGATTGCACTTTCGGCGGCGCACGGTTGATTTCATCCGCCAACACGATTTCATTAAAAATCGGCCCTTTGACAAACGTCAACCCGCCGCTGTTCGGATCGAGAATATCCGACCCCATCACATCTCCCGGCATGAGATCCGGCGTAAATTGAATCCGTTGAAAACTGGCGTGTACGCCGTTGGCGAGGGTTTTAACCGCGGTGGTTTTCGCCAGACCAGGCGGGCCTTCCAATAACACATGGCCGCCGGTGAGCATCGCAATCATCATGCGCTCAAGCAAGGCTTCCTGCCCGACAATGGTTTTTTGTAAATGGGTTTTCAGCGCCATAAAGGCGTGTTGGCTTGACATAAAATACGTCCTAGAACTTTGAGTATTCAACTGCTTGGTTGAATACTCTACTGGAATTAAAAAAACAATGCAATCTAACCAGGCCTGCTAATTCCCTAAATGTTTTTGGGGAGGGGTTAATCCACTTTATATTTCGCATGACACAGCATGCAGTTATTCATGATTTTAGCGCTAAACGATAATAGTTCTTCACTTGGGTCGGTTTCAGCCCGAATCACCAACTCCTCGAACATTAAATGCGTCGGTCCACCGATGGATTTAAACTCGTCATCCAATTTCGCGCGCACCGAATCGGGAGTCGCGCGCGCCATACGATTCCCCGAATAACGCGCGGCCTTGATAATCATGTCGCGGTCGTCTAACGCAATGCCCTGAATCACGCCTTGAATACTGCCAAGCATTTGTTGCATTTCCGCCAAAAATTCCGCTTTTTCCGCCGGGGTTAAGCCCAAACTTTTGCGCAGATCAATCTGCTCCGCCGCCTGCAAAGGCAAACTAAAAACCCATATTAAAGCCACTAGGCCTGGTGCTAAAAAACGATGCCATGTTTTCATCTTGTATCCTTGCGTTGACCCCGCAAAGTTTGCGCGGGTTCTTTATTTTAAATTTAGCGCGTCATACTAATCGCTGGCGGGAAAACAGTGGTATGATTTAAATCATATATCTGCAAAAGAGAATGCCGTCCTTATGTTACGAAGCTTACCCGAGCCCTTGCTTAAACTCGCACGCCCTAAAGCGCTCAAAGCCAAGCAAATGTTATTTCATGTCGGGGAGAAACCCCGGTTCTTGTACTTCGTTGAAAGCGGGAAAATTCAGCTTTCGCGTTGTCTCAATACGGGCGCAGAGTGCGTGTTACAGGTGATTAATCAGGGATTTTTAGCCGAAGCCAGTGTGTTTAATCACCAGTATCATTGTGACGCGCACGCCTCGGTTGATAGCCATTTGTTAGCTTTTCCGATCGCAGAATTTAAACAGGATCTTCATTATCCGGCCTTTCGTGACATGTGGATTCAATTGTTATCCCAAGAAATTAAACGCCTGCGCAATCAAGTTGAGCGCCTTAGTTTAAAAACGGCGCAGCAACGTATCTTGCACTTTCTGTTTACCGAGGGCGATGGCGAATGCTACCAGTTAACACAAACCAAAAAGGCTTGGGCGAATGAGCTGGGGTTAAGCCATGAAGCGCTGTATCGAAATTTGAATAGCCTGCAAAAAAGCGGCGAAATCGTGATTAACCAGCAACGTATTTGCTTTAATAGACGTAACCTAAAAACCTCTAATCCAAAGGCGGTTAAACATTGATGATATTTGAAGCCCAATCTATTTATGCGTCCGGTATGCTAAACCCGGTTTCTTTGAGCTTGTCGGCGGGGCAAATCGGCATGATATCCGGCGAATCGGGGAGCGGTAAATCGCAGTTTTTAAAAGCCTTGGCGGATTTGATTGAGCATCAAGGTGAAACCCTCGTGTTGGATAACCAGGCCTGGTTAAATCAACAAACGATCACGCCCGCGCATTGGCGACAAAAGGTGATGTATTTTTCCGCGGAAACTGCTTGGTGGTTAGACAAGATTAGTGCGCATTTTAACGAGCCTGTTTCGGATGAAACATTAGCCGCCATCGGCTTAGAGCGCAGATTATTTGAACAAAATCCCGACCAACTTTCGTCCGGTGAAAAACAACGTTTTGCGCTGTTACGCGGGTTGGCTTATCAGCCTAAAGTCTTATTGCTGGATGAGATCACCGCGAACCTTGACCCGAAAACCGAACAACAGGTTGAACAGCTTATCCAAGACTATGTACAGCAACATCAAGCTTGTGCGCTTTGGATCAGCCACGATCCGCAACAACAAATGCGCCTCGCTTCATCGGCATTACATTGGCAGTTTAACGCTACAGCGGAGGGCAACACATGATCTTTATCAGCTATTGGGATTTAGTCGCCCTGTCTTCATTGGTGGTATTGCTCGGTGTGGTGCTCTGGTTAAATGGCTTTAAACGCGTGCCTTCGCTCTATTGGAGCACGACACGGATGGTCGCGCAGCTCTTGTTTATGGGCATTTGGCTGACCTATGTGTTTACCTCTGAAAACCTGTGGCTCGTGGCGCTGGTCAGTGTGATTATGCTGGGGGCAGCCGGTTATGAAATTATCCAACGCCAGCAGTATCGTTTTGCTAAATGGCACGCGTTACTGATTGGCTTCTTGTCGATTTCACTCACCTCCTTAGTGTTGCTGGTGGGCGTACTCACCTTGACTATTCAGCCAGACCCTTGGTATCAACCGCAATACGCCATTCCATTGCTGGGGATGTTGTTGGGTAATAGCATGACTGCAATTGGGCTGGGCTTGGATACCATGACCCGCAATGCCGTGCAAATGCGCGCACGCATTGAAGCCCAACTTGCCCTCGGCAAAACTGCCAAACAATCGCTGGAGTTTATCAAACAACAAAGTCTGCACGCGGCGATGATTCCGGTGATCAATATGCTGGTCGCCGCTGGGATTATTTCACTTCCCGGCATGATGACTGGCCAAATCCTAGCCGGTATCGCGCCGATTGAAGCGGTGAAATATCAAATCTTGATTATGCTGCTGATTGTCGCCTCCACCGGGTTTGGCACCCTGATTGCCCTGCACCTAGCTGGCAAACAACTATTCGACCACCGCCAACGCCTGCGTTTGGATGCACTGAAACCGGCAGCTTAATCTTCAAGAACTATGTATTCTATTTCTTCATTATTTACGCTTAAAACTTTTATCCTAAAGTTTTTATATCGGATGACTGCTGACTTTTTCAGGTTATACGATAATTCTTGATAAAAAGCAGGGCGCGCCACATCATCCTTGTATTCTCTATAAGAAACTTTTATATCATCTCCAGACATTCCTAAATAAATAATTTCCGATTTAAATGATTTAGGAGAGTATATTTTTTGAGAAGGGAACGCGTCAAAAGCTTTTGTACCGATGTCGATGTTTATTTGTGCCAATAGGTTGTCTTGCCAGCCACCAATGTTATGATAAAAAATACTTTTATGAAGAATGTAACCATTTTCATCAATTTTGAGACCAACCTGATTGTTTGATCCTACGTAAAGCGAATCATCATTTCTATCTTTATATAAAATTGGATAGGCTCCTCCATTTTCAAAAAGCAAGCGATCGTTGCTACTAATAGTTATGTCAAATAGTGCTTTATATTTTCCTTGAGAAGTTACGATGTAATCTAAAGTTCCTTTTTCAATAAGAGCTTGTCCTACATAAGCTTTCATAATTTCATTTAAGTTATAATTTTGGATTTCCTCATGCTTTGCTTCTGATGCGCCAATATACCTAGAAACACTAGGAGCTGACGAACACCCAGTGATAAAAAATATTAAAACTAAACAGTAAACGATTTTGTACATTTGCGCCCCCTAACAGTATTATAATAATTTAAAAATGTTTAACAGTTTTTTATACGATTTTATTGCACTTACCTTTTGATAAAACTCATGTAAATCGGTAATTTTTTATCTTCAATCTTGTATCAGTATTATAGTCTTCCGCTGCTAAAAATTCATAATTAATCGGTGTGAGCCATTTTAATGGCTTGAATACAGCCTATTTTTACCAACCCAGAAGCAATGCAATTAGGCTATTTGTTTTAAAGTGAAGCCTAATTGTCGTTGTTTATCTGTCAACTCAAGTAAGTATCAAGCAATCTACTTAAATTTGAAATAGCGTTCATATCAAGTAGTTTTGAATTGCGATAATCAATCACGTATTCAACACATGTATTGCATGCAACCTTGACCCGTCTTTTTTATAGGTCCCGCCAGCATTTTCCAATCGTTTAGGATACGCTTTATAAATTTGTGGTTCTTCAATAGCATGCTCTAAAATTAATTGAATATTCTTTGAATTTTTAACTCCACACTGTTTACCAAAACCCTTTTGAATTATTCGAGACTTAACATCTCCACTTTTACCACCCTTTCGCCACACGAGGGGCGTTAATCCGTTTTTTTCGATGTATTCGTACAGAAATTTTTGCAAATAAGGGTTAACAGTTTTTTCTCGTCTATCTAAACTACACACTTTATTTCTCCTGTGTCGAGTTAACTGTTCAATTCATCAAACATCGCTTTCATCGTTGGGTTTTTGCGGGTGAGTTTTTTAACCGTTACATCTTGTGCTTTGTTATTGGCGATCCGCAGGTTATTCTCCGAACCTAGTAGCGCCTCTTTGGTTTTCTGCAGGTGGTGATGGTTTTGTCGATTTCATCTATCGCGGTTTTAAACTTTTTCTCTGCCAGCTCATAGTTTCGTGCAAAGCCGGATTTGAAGGCTTTTAGGTCTTCTTCAAAGTTCGTGACATCTATGTTCTGCGCTTTGACTAGCGCGAGCTCGGTTTTGTATTCAAGGGATTTCATCGCCGCATTGCGTAACAAAGTAATCATCGGAATAAAAAACTGCGGGCGGATCACATACATTTTTGGGTAACGATAGGACATATCGGC
>JAVETW010000096.1:0-5676 GCA_034005865.1 Thiomicrospira sp.
TCTTCCGATCTGCTTGGAAAAAGCAGCTCATGGATGAGGCCGAATCGACCGTATCCCATTTACGCTCAGACTCATCGACTCCGGCCGACCCAAACGATCGCGCCACACAAGAAGAAGAATTTGCCCTCGAATTGCGAACTCGCGACCGCGAACGCAAACTGATTGCCAAAATCGACCAATCGCTCAAAGACATCGAAACCGGCGAATACGGCTACTGCCGCATTAGTGGTGACGAAATTGGCCTTGCGCGCATGGAAGCACGCCCAACTGCGACCTTAACCGTCGAAATGAAGCGTCAGCAAGAAATACGCGAAAAACAAGGCATCGCCTAAACAACCAGAGTCGGTATCAGCCAATGCCTACTCGCGGCTACATCGGACGCTTTGCCCCCACGCCATCGGGGGCGCTCCATTTCGGTTCACTGATTGCCGCTTGCGCCAGCTACCTTGACGCCAAAGCCCACCACGGCACATGGCTCGTTCGAATCGACGATATCGAAACCGCGCGCGTACAACCAGCCTCTATTGCCCATATTTTACACACCCTCGAAAGCTTCGGTTTTGAGTGGGAAGGCGATATACGCTACCAATCCGAGCACCTCCACACCTACCAACACGCGCTCGACACCCTGATCGATGAACAACACGCCTACGCTTGCGACTGCAGCCGCAAAGCTATTTTCAACCGCCAAGTCGATGGCATTTACGATGGCCATTGTCGCCTACGCGCCCTCACGCCTCGTGCAGACTGCGCCATTCGCTTCAACATCGCACCCTATTCAACTGGCCCCTATTTATTTCACGATGCGATTCAACCACAACACCAATTCGACCTAACTACGCTGTTGGGTGATTTTATTCTGCGCCGACGAGATGGCCTGTTTGGCTACCAACTCGCCTGCGCAATCGACGATGCCGAACAAGGCATCACCCATGTTGTTCGCGGCAGCGACCTTCTCAACAGTGCGCTGGCCCAAACCCTCGTGCTGCAAGCGCTCAAACGCCCGACGCCTCACTACGCCCACCACCCGATTGCGCTCAGTGCCGAAGGTATCAAACTGAGCAAGTCCGCAAACAGCCCGGCGCTAGCCACCCACCAAGCCACACACCTACTTTGGCAAGCACTCGATTTTCTCGGTCAGCAACCGCCCAACGCACTCCAACACGCGTCGCTAAGCGAACTCTGGCCATGGGCGATCACTCACTGGCAACGCGATGCCATTGCCCGCCAACAACAACGGACAACCACACCATGACCCAATCCACCCACACGGCACTTACAAACTGGCTCAGTCAGCCCGAACACTACCCCCATCCATGCCAAACGATCACGCGCATTGAAACCCATATTTCCACGGTTTTTCTCACTGGATATTACGCCTATAAACTCAAAAAGCCGGTGAATTTCGGCTTTCTTGACTTTAGCGACCTCGCCGCACGTAAAACCTATTGTGAGATGGAAATGATGCTCAACCGGCGTACAGCGCCCAACCTCTACCTTGACCTCATCACGCTATACCAAAACACAAGCGGCGACCAATTTAGTTTTCAGCCCCTAGCAGGCCTGCAAATTGCCGACTACCTGATAAAAATGCGCCAATTCGACCCAGACAAAGTGCTAAGCCGCTATCTGCGCCACCACCCCCTTAGCCGCGAACAGACCGAACAGCTCGCCCGCGCCATTGCCGACTTTCACCGCCAAGCCGAACAAGTGGATGCGCAGGCCTACTGGGGTAGCGCACCCTGCGTGCTCGAACCGATGAGCGACAACTTCCCCACGCTACTGAATTTAGCCGAAAAACTGCAACGCACCGACCTAAGCCAACGCCTAAAGCAACTCGCCCACTGGACACAACACCAACACACGCTACTCGCGCCCCTTATTGAGCAACGCAAACAACAAGGGTTTGTACGCGCCTGTCACGGCGATCTACACCTAGACAACATCGCCCTAATCGACGAGCGCCCAACCCTGTTTGACGGCATAGAATTTAACGAACAATTTCGCTGGATAGACACCCTCAGCGACCTCGCGTTTTTACTCATCGACCTCGACGCCGGCCATCAACACACGCTCGCTGCCGACCTGCTCAACCGCTATTTACGCCTCAACGGTGATTATGCAGGCCTGCTACTTTTGCGTTTTTACCAAACCTATCGCGCACTGGTGCGCGCCAAAATCAGCGGCTTGCGTTACCAACAACTACAAACGGACGCCGCCCAACCCTATCTCGACGACCTTATCAACTACATTAGCCTAGCCGAATCTTACGCCTACCCCCAACACACCCCGCCCACACTCTATGTGATGCAAGGCATCTCTGGCAGCGGCAAAAGCACTCTCGCCGACCAGCTACATCAACAAACTGGCGCGCTCATCATCAGCTCGGACCTTGAACGCAAGCGCCTGTTCGGTATCGCCCCCACACAACGAGTCAATGCACAACAACGCGCCAAACTCTACAGCGGCGCCATGAACCAAGCCACCTACCAAACACTCTACCAGGCCTGCCAATCTGCGCTGCAAGCCGGACTAAGCGTAATCGCCGACGCCACCTTCTTGCAAGCCAAACATCGCCAGCGTTTTATCGAACTGGCACACACCTTATCCTGCCGCTACCTTACCCTAAGCATTCAACCCGACCCGCATCTAGCCGAGGCGTGGATAACCCAACGCCAACAACACAATCAAGACCCATCCGATGCTGACAGCCGCATCATGCGCAGCCAAATCGCCTACTTTGAAGCGCCCACTGAGCAAGAACCTCACCTAAAGCTAAAGATGGGCGAACCCTTAATGCAAATAAGCACATTTTGGAATGATGCTTGCTAACGTTTTGCCCTCGATTGCCGATAGCTGTAGAACACATCACAAGGAACAATCGCATGAACTGGTTAAGGTTAAGCGGCTTAGTTATTTCGCTCACCCTGCCGATGTTAGGTGGGGCACAAGTTGTTGCGCCGCAAGAAGCGCGCCTGCTGGGCATCAAGCTACTCGAAGCTGATATGGACAAAGTACGCGAACAGCTAAGCAACCTTGGCGGTTTTCAACAAGAACGCGCCACGCTCAATCATCGCAACCTTGACAAGTTTTTTACCCGATCCAATCTGCGCGACAGCTACTATGTCGAATTTCGATACGATGCCAATGGTAAAGTCATCTCAGCCAAGCGTCTGCTACGGCGCAGCGGATTGAAATACCGCAATGACTACGCCGACTTGCAAACTGAAGATGTCGCGCGCGATTTAGTCAAAACCTTTGGCCAACCGCACGCCGTTGAACGTAAAAGTCGCGATGGCGCCCCGACCTATCCGGCCTATATTTGGCGAGATGAGCAACTGGTTATTCGAATCGACCGCGTGGGAAGCGATCGCTACGGGCCTATTTTTATTTCGTATGAGTTGCAACGCGACCCATTTGTCGAGAAAATAGCAGAAACGCCAGCGCCAAGAAGACGCTAAGCACCACACCCAAAAAGGAAAACAAAACATGAATATTCAAGCCAACCCGATGATGAACGCCTATCAAGGTATTCAAAACGGTTTTCAACAACTCACCGAAAACAGCGCAAAAATCGCCAGCCCACAGCAAACCGATAAAGCCGAACCGCTCATCAACCACAAACGCGATGCGCAGCAAATTGAAGCCTCCGCCAAAGCCATCAAAACCTATGATCAAATGATTGGCACGATTATCGACGTGATGGCCTAAGCCTTAAAAGCAGACCCGATTTTTACCGCTACGCTTAGCCTCATACAACTTTTGATCCGCCAACTCAATCAACCGATGATAATCCGGGTGATCAAAAAATTGCGCCACCCCAATCGAAACGGTCACCGCAATATGGCGCTCGCTTTCCAACTTAATCGACCTCGCCGCGATTGAGCTACGCAAAGCCTCGGCCAACTCAACCGCTGTCGCTAAACGTGTTTCCGGCAACAACACCAACAACTCCTCGCCGCCATAACGAAACGGATAATCCGACAAACGCAATCCTTGGCGCAATAACGTCCCGACTTCCTCCAACACCTTATCGCCCGCAGGATGACCATAGACATCATTGATACGCTTAAAATCATCAATATCGATCAACATCAAACAATACGGTTGTTTTAACTGCAAAGCCAACTGCGTTTCTTTTTGCAAAATCGGTACCATAAAGCGCCGCTCAATCAACTTGGTCAAACTATCGCGCTGCCCCGCAACCATTAACGCCTGCTGCGAAACCAAATCCAACAAATACACCGACTCACTCATCGCCTGCTGCAACGGCTCCAGCGCTTGCGTCAAAGCCAACTCCCCCTGTGCAACCTGTTGACTCAGCGCGTGGATTTGATTAACCAACGTCTTTAAATGGCCGGTTTTCTCTTTTTTAGTACAAAACATATCCAGCTTATGCGTTATCCATAAGCCAAAGTCGGTTTGAATAAACACCTCCACTGGCTGTCCGGCAACCAGCCCCGCACTGACAAACTGCGAAAACCACGCATACAACGACGACTTAACGCGCTCAATTTCCAAGGCAACATCATGCGCCGACACGTGCGAACGATACTCCTGCGCGACACGCTCATTCGACATCGTACCTTTGAAATAAGCCTCATCCATCATTGTTAAACTCGCCATCAAAATCCGGTCAATCAACACAACCAAGTCCGCTTTATCCGCCTGCGACCAATCCGATTGATACACCACCTCAAAAAAGTGGTGCTTAATTAACATCATCGCATTCGCCACCAAGCTCATCGGAATATTAATCCGCGCATGCACCTCGCCCACTTTCGTTTGATAACGAATCAACTGCGCCAAACTAGTCTCATTCTGTGGCGACAACACCTGGCGCAACCAGGCCTGCAAAGACGACTGCAAGCGCGTTTGCACCAACTGCGTCGTCAAATATGGCCGACTCGGTTCATACGCCATCAACTCGGTATAAAATAAATCCACTCCCGGCTGAAAACTCGGTTCAAACAACGACTGCGCCTTACGCAACAAAGCATTCGCCGCCTCGCTATACACCTGCTCTAAAAAATACCCAGCTAAGCGACCCTCAGCCTGCACACTCGTCATGGTGTTTTCCCTCTATTACGCTGCTGCATAAAGCGCTCAAAATCCGCCGCACTCAACGGCGCACTCGTATAAAATCCCTGATAAAATTCGCAGGCCTGCTGTTTAATAAACTGCAACTGCGCCGCGTTTTCTATCCCTTCGCACACCACGGTTAAATGCAAGCTGTGCGCCATGGCAACCATCGCTTGCACAAGCTGACGATCATGCTCATTCACCTCTAAATCCTCAACAAAGCTGCGATCAATTTTCAAGCTATTAATCGGCAAGCGTTTGAGATAACTCAACGACGAATAACCGGTACCAAAATCATCAATCGCAATACGCACCCCCAAGCCATGCAGACGCGCCAAACTGGACACCACATGCTCCTGCGCACGTAACAGGCTGTTTTCGGTAATTTCCAATTCCAAGTTCTGCGCCGGATAAGGCGTCGTTTTTAACACTCGCTCCACCGTATCAACCCACTGCAACTGCTGCCATTGACTCGCCGCCACATTCACCGCCAAATGAAAATCGCTACCCCAACGCTGTTGCCAAATTCGCCCTTGGCGACACGCCTCTTGCAACACCCATTCCCCCAGCGCCACGACCAGCCCGGTCTCCTCG
>JAVETW010000038.1:0-24259 GCA_034005865.1 Thiomicrospira sp.
ATAGACTTGCTGCACTCCCGTTTTCAGTAAAGGTTGGATTGCTTGCCGTTGCCGTTAACGTGGGCGCGTCGTTGATGTCGGTAATATCGAGGTTGATTATCGGGTTTGACGTGAGGTGACCTGTTGCATCTTGGGCGCTGATGGTCAGGGTGGCGGCATTATTACCGCTGACATTATTAGCGCCGGTGTATTGGATATGGGAAGCGGTGTCGAGATAGGTGTTAATGTCGGCAGGTAAACCGTTTAGCGTTAAGCTACCGGTTCCCGAACCGCCAATGGTGACCCCAGCGGAAGAGGTTGCTGCGAGTGTTCCGGATGAAGCGGTGAGGGTCACGGTGAGCGTGTCGTTTTCCGCATCGGCAAAAGTGAGGGCGGATAAATCAATGTTGGAGGCGGTTTCTTCTAATACGATTAGATCGCTCAGTGCGCCAACAAGAGTCGGCGCGGCATTGGGATTGGCGGTGGTAAAGCTGGTACTGGCGACGCTGCTTTGGTTTCCGGCGGTATCGACGGTGACAAAGTAGGCGTAGTATTGTGTGCTGGCGGTTAGGCCAGTGACGCTAAAGTTTTCTGCTGTCGCAGCCACAACGGCGTCACTGCCGGAGGCTGTTGCCGCGCTACCGGCATGGTCTTGTCCGGCGATGACTTGCGCGGCACTCGGTGCGCTCGAACTGGTGGTCACCACATAATACATGGTGCCAACTTCATTACTGGTGGAGGACACGGTGGCGGTGGTTTGCGCTAGATTCGAGCTGGTCGAAGCGGATTGGATTGCGGCGGTGGTGTCCACGGTGATAGTCAATCCGCCAGAGGCAGCAGAGACATTCCCCGCCGCATCGGCGGCTTTGGCGGTGAGGGTATGGCTACCCTCATTTAATGCACTGCTGGTAATGCTCCAGGCACCGGAACCGTCTGCTGTGCCAGTCCCTAAAACGCTTGTACCATCGGTGGCATACAGGGTAACCGCGCTGTTGGCTTCGGCAGTACCGGAAACGGTGGGTGTGGTGTCATTGGTGATATTGTCGGTGTTAGACGCGCCGGAATCACTGGCGGCCTGCAAATCCGGTGTCGAGGGCGCAGCGGGTGGGGTGGTATCCACCTTATAATTCGCATTATCCGCCACCGCGCTGAAGGTAAGGGTTGCATCTGTAGTTGAAGCACTTTTAATCGTTCCGCTATTCAGGCTTAAGCTGTTGGCATCAATGCGGATACCGTTGGCATCATTTTGCCCGGCTAAAATGGTGTAGGTAAAGGTTAGTGCCGTGGTGCCTGTACCGCTGGCATAGTTGGCTTGTACTGGGGTGCCGCCGATATTCAGTGCCAGCTGCGGTGTGCCGGTCACATTCACCGCCTCGCTAAAGGTTACGGTGGCGGTGACTTGATCGCCCTCGTTTAGGAAATCGTTTTCAATGCCAGTAGCGGAAGTGATTGCGACGGATGAGACGGTTGGGGGGGATTCCAAGACATTTGGGCGAACATTTGCAACCACAATATTATCTAATGAAAAGGCATAGTTTCCTGCGTTTCCGCCCGCATTTAAATCTATGACCAGTCTAGTAATGTTTGAGAAGTTGAGGTTTACTGTCTGCTTGCTTTCTGCGCTTCCTTCAGTACCATCGTTATATGGGTCTGGAAGGGAGCTTGTTGTTACTGTTCCAACCAATGTGTCGTTGTTATACCCTTTCAAATCATATGTTGCAGAAGATCCTTGTCCACTCCAGTTAAAAATAATCAAACTTGAAATATCAAATATTTCATCATTTGAAAATTTAATCATCGCACCCGTTACTGAACCTATAGAACCAAAACTTAACTCTTTTTGGTTTCCATCATCAACTGCATCAGTCTCGTCGATAAAAACCCCACCAGAGGTGGCTGTGCCGACTAATGTAACCCCACCTTGTGTGATGGAGGCTGTATTAATACTTCCATTGTAATTAATGGCGTCTCCGATGTTTATCGCTGTATATCCACTATCGAAGTTAAATATACCACTGTAGCCTGCGAGTGTTTCTGAATAGCTTTCTATATTAAGGCTTTGGCTTTCAATACGCCCACTGTTTTTTTCTAATATCCAATTTCCACCTTTTGTGCTAGTGCCTGTTAAATCATCCGATGCCGCCACGTCGGCCTGGGTAATGCGTGCAATCTCTTCAATAAAAGACTGCCCAGCTTCCCCCTGCGCCACATTGCAGCCATAGAGCAAAATATCACCCTCTTTGGTCAGGCTTTGACCAATTTTAGCTAGCTTTTCGCTGTGTTGGTTGAGGTTGTGTTGCGTGAGAGTCAGTGTGCCTAAATCAAGGGCGGCGCTGCTGCCGTGACTCAAAAGGTGAATGCCATCTAGGTTTTGGTAGTCGGCCAAAATATCAGCCATTTGTGTCAGCGCATCACCGTTGGCATCAAGCAGATAAATTGAGGTGTCTTCAGGCATATCCGCTAGCAAGCTGGCGTAATCTGTAATATTGTCTAATACAAAAATGATGTGTTGGTTGTTTGAGGTTGTCATGGGGCATTCCTTTATAATCGATGTTGATTATGTGTTGATGTAGGCAGTTCGCTGATGATTGAGTCGGTACTTTCCCATTGAAGATCGCGTGCGTACAGGTAGGGGGCAAGCTGAGCGTATTCGATTATATTAATGTTCATGCGTTCCGATGCGGCGCGAATCACCTCCATATCCTTGTGATGCAAAACGTATTCGGGTATGGTGAGGCTTTGTTGTGTTTTGGTTGTTTTGTCCATGACGCTGGCCTTGGGAGCATAGTTAATACAGTGTATGTTTTTTTATGGCGGCGAATAACTGGCATAACTGACAGTTTTGCAAGGGTGAGTCAGTGGAAGATGGTTGCGACCTGTCAGTTGTGACAGCTTTTCTATTGGCTGTGTATCAAGGAAAATGCGGGGTTATTTTTATTTAGCAATGAGAGGGTGAGATGGATAAAAGACTGTACCAACTGTATGAGTCAATTCTCGTCGCCGACTCACTGACTGAAGTTGAGCAGATTACTCAGCAGATTGTGGAAAAGCTGGGGTTTTCCCATTTTGTGTATTTGTTTATACGTCATAGTGACAATAAAACGGAGCCGCAGGTTGTTCAGTTTGGCACTTATCCTAAGGCGTGGATTGAGCAGTATATTGCGCAGCGTTATGATTTGATTGATCCTTGTGCGCTTCATGTGCGAAACCATCAGCAACCTTTGGTTTGGCTTAATGATTTGTTTTCTGAGTCTGCGAGTTTAAGGCGTTATTACGCGCAAGCGAAATCGTTTGGCGTGTCTTGTGGGGCATCGTTTGCGGTGGTTCGGGCTTTTCCTAAAGAAAGTGCAGGTATGAGCATTGCTAAACCGGGAGATGCCAATGAGCAAGTAGATGAGGTTATAGCGATATTGCCTTATGGTCAATTATTAACTTGCTATGTTCATGAGGCGGTGGTGCGGTTGTTGAAACTTTCCCCGCCCCAGCCTAAGCGTGCTTTGACCGAACGCGAAAAAGCCTGTGTGCGCTTAGCGGCGCAAGGTTTAAATGATACGGTTATTGCCGATAAGTTGTTTATTCATTTACGCACGGTGCGATTTCATCTGTCGAATGCGCGTGAAAAACTGGGCGCAAAAACACGTTCGCAATTAATTGCACGCGCATTAGAAACAAATGCGATTGGCTTGTAAGAAATCAAGAACCGTGTTATTAGTCAAAAGCCCTCACCAGTCGGGCTAAAACCCGACCTACATCGCTAAAGCCAAAAACCTTCGTACCACCCAATAGTGGTTACCAAGTTCAACTTGGTAACCAGAAAATTGATATTCACCACACAGACCCAGAGTCACGAAGCATTTCAAAATAAAGATGCGATAACCTTAAAAACCTTCGTGCTCTTCGTGGTGAATCTATAAATCTTCGTGACTTCGTGGCTCTGTGGTTCAAAAACACTGGTTTACAAACTCTGCCAGTCGCATTGGACGAGGTTACGCGTGGTTGTTGAACACTAAACCGAGTTGGTGAATTTGGTTGCCGGTTTGGTGTTGCGCGAGGTATTTTTGCGCGTCGTTTTTCTGTTGGATTTGTGCCAGCGCCGGATTGGGCGTTTGCGCTTGGTCGTGTTCGCTTTTGTCGAGTTTGATTTCGGTGACGTAGATGTGATCGCCCAGCCTAATCGTCATATCGGCTTGGCCGTGGTTACTCAGGTCTTCGGGGATAATGCGGGCGTTAATGCTGGAGAGCCAAGCGTATGTCTTCAATAAACAGGCCTGCAAATAACGCTTGATTGCCTTCAAACAGTTCTTTGAAGGTATCGACTAATAGACTTTTACCAAAGCGGCGCGGACGCGATAAAAAAAACCGTCCGGCACTGTTCACCATTTGATGCACGAGCGGTGTTTTATCGATATAGACGTAGTTGTCTTCACGAATGGCGCTAAAGGTTTGAATGCCAATCGGCAGTTTTTTCATGGCGTGGCTACTTGTTTCATGAGTAAAAAAACGCCTTTCATTCTAACACGCTCGGTTGAAAGTTAGCAGGCCTGCAAATTAGGCATTAAACCTTTCGGCTTGTGCATCCTCGCCCCAAAGACGTTGAAGTTGCTGTTGAAAACGTGTTAGATCGCCGTTGCTGTAAAACTTGGTTATACCGGCTTGGGTTTGATCGCTAATCAGATTTTCGTGTTTAAGACGGCGAGCGACTTCTTTTGCAACCGGTGTTTCCGTGCTGATCACTTCGATTGCATGACCGGCGGCTTGTTTGATGATGGGGGTGAGGTGGGCAAAATGCGTGCAGCCGAGTATGAGCGTATCCGCCCCTTTGTTGATTAAGGGTTGCACATAGTCGGCGACGATTTGATGGGTGTTGTCGCTATCAAGTTCGAGTGACTCTACCAAGTGAACGAGTTTGGGGCAGGGTTGTATTTCGACCTGAACATGACCGGCAACACGCTGTGCCAGTTGGTGAAACGCGGTGCTGGTGAGGGTTTTGGGCGTAGCTAATACACCGATTACGCCGGTTTGGGTGTGTATCGCGGCGGGTTTTACGCCGGGTTCGACCCCTATAAACGGCAAGTTATAGGTGTTTCTTAAGGTTTGGATACTGATCATTGTGGCGGTGTTGCAAGCGACAACAATCGCTTTGACCTTTTGCGTGATAAACCAGTCGGTAATGGCAAGACTGCGTTGTAGGATATAGTCTTCAGATTTTTCGCCGTAGGGGGCATGAAGCGTGTCAGCTAGGTAAATTAAGTTTTCATGCGGGAGGCTGGCGCGGATTTTTTGTGCGATGGGCAGGCCGCCAATGCCTGAGTCGAATATGCCAATGGGTCTTGAATCTGTCATAAGTCGATATGTTTAGGGAACGGTTAATAGATTGGGCGCTTTAGCCAAAATTGGGAGGCAGTTTACTCCAGTCAGTTTTTTATCGCTAGCCTTAAACCGACTAAATCAATTTAAATTGTGCGCCCTTTGTGCAAAGGGCGCATGGGTGTTTATTGCGTCAAAATATGCGGGTAGAGGCTTTTCCACAAATCACACTGACTAAGCTGCGATTGGTTGATAAAGCCTAACTCACCGGTTTGGAAGTTCATTACGCGATCATCACGGTCGAAAATGTTCCAATCGGGCGCGTTTGGCGCGCGCGGAACACCGGTTGCGGCAAAGTGAGTAAAGTATGCCATCATTTTGTCGGCGAGCGCTTGCTGCTCGGCGTTGAGCTTCGGCCCTGCTTGTTGACGGGTATTGTCAAATCCCGGAAATTGATAAATTAACTCAGAGGAGTGAACCGCACCCATTTCAAAACCGGGATTGTCGGTGACAGCCGGCGCGGTGCGGTCAGCAAAGTTAAACTGATAGACCGGTACAAACTTTCGCAATAATTTAGCGCTTTCGAGGTAGATACAATGATTAATGCCGACATCTTGGCGGAAGTCTGACCAAGCTGATCCAACCGCCGAAGCCGCCGAGGAAAACGCGCTCAACGGATAACGTTGCATAATGGTGTCGGTATGGTCGCCGTAGACTTCACGAAGACGTTCGGCATAGGTTTGTTCGTTAAAGGCTTGGCCGCTTTGCACGGCATAGGCGACATAGAGACGTAACTCATCTTGTGTGCCGCCGTAGAGGACGGGAACCTGAACAAAATCTCCTGCAGGGATAGCTTGCGCACCGGGTGTGGGGGCGGTTTGAGTGCCAATTACAGGCATAAAGGTCAGAATGTTTGAACCAGCCACCTCGGAAGCGGCTTCAAGTAGTTTTTTTACCGGTTGCGCGCGTAAGCAGGTTAAAGCTGTATCGGCTTGGTCACAGCCCAGTTTTTCACCGATTTGATCACCGATTTTCTTACCTTCTTCGACGCTAAGAAGTGGGGTGGCACAGCCTGCACTTTGAACAATGGCTTTGTGAAATAGTCCTTGGGTTTCGTTTGGCGCGAGCAGATGCATACACACACTGGCTCCCCCAGCGGATTCACCCGCGACGGTGACGTTATCTGGGTCGCCACCAAATGCGGCGATATTGTTTTGCACCCAACGTAAGGCGGCACGCTGGTCTTCGAGGCCATAACCGCCGTTGTGGTCGGCATCAAACGCGGGATGAGCGGTAAAACCCAGCACACCAAGACGGTAGTTCATCGACACGACAACGACATCACCCAATTCGGCCATATAATCCAGCGAGTAAAGACCGGATGAGCCACCGACAAATGCGCCGCCGTGTATCCAGACAATGACGGGACGTTTTTTATTCATATCAGCGGCATGATGAAACGGCAGAGTGATATTCAGGGCGAGACAGTCTTCATTTAAACTTGATTCCGGGATGCCGTAGCGTTCTAACTGAGGGCAGGCACTGGCATATTGCGTTGCGTCGTGAATGTCGCTCCAAGCGTGCGCCGGTTGCGGCAGTTGCCAGCGCAATTCACCGCTGGGCGCTTGTGCATAGGGAATGCCTTTAAAGCGGAGCAAGCCATTCTCGACCAAGCCGCGTACATCGCCTTTATCCGTGGTGACGACCACGCTGGCAGGGGCGGCATCTGCAGCGAATAGGGTTTGCTGGCCGATAAAGAGTAGAAAAACGAGACTTAACATGCGTGCAGTGAGGGAGCAAGGAGTCATGCTGGTATCCTATTATTAAGTTAAGTATAAGCGCGGTGTATTGGTTTAAATTTAGTAGGCACTTGTGTAAATAGCAGGCCTGGTATTTTGAAATTATCGTTATCTCGGCTATAAAAAAGGGCGCTAAGCGCCCCCATTCTTAAAAAGATAAGCCTTTGAAGAGATTTTGTTTGAGCTCTTCTCCCAAGTCTTTGAGTGCGTCGTCTTTTTGGGTTTCGATTTGTTTTTGCACTTCTTTTTGTAGGCGTTGTTTTTGTTCATCAATCTGTTTTTGAATTTCTTGCTTTGCTTTTTGTTCAAGCAATGAAGCGAGGTCAAGAGAGACATTGGGACTGTTTAACGCCCCGGTCAGTTTTACCGGTATGGTCAGTCCGTTTAAGTCGGTTAAATCATCGCCGCCTTGGCCTTTAGCGGTGGCGACAATACGGGTGCGCACTAAAAAGTCGAGGCTGTCTTGCGGAAGATTAACTTGTCCATTACCTTCAATACGCATAAAGGGCGCTTGTGCCGATAAGGCCTGCGTGCTGACGATTCCGTTCACAATGCTTGCTTTGGCGATCAAGGAGCTAAAGTCGGTTTGTAGCGGTTCGTTGGTTTTAGCTGCCGCTTGACCACCGAACATCGCCTTAGCGTCGCGTACGGATTTGGCAAGGTTGAAACCCTTTACCGCGCCATCTTTGAGGTTGATATCGACCATGCCGTTGAGGTGTTGTTTGAATTGTGAAACGCGGTTTCCGGCCGTGGTGATGTCGGCGATAACCGTACCGGTTCCGCTGAGTTTGTCGGTATCGGCCAGTGTTTTGAGCACTTCACCAATCGGTAGGTTACGTGTATTCGTTTTGAACATAAATTGCTGTTGTTCACTACGTACATCCACACCAGCTTGGGCGTTTAATTGCGTGTTAAACAAGTCGGTTGTGAGGCGTTCGACCAGAATATAGCCCGGTTCGCCTTTGATGATAAGGTGTAGGTTTTTCGGCTCAAGTTTATCAAACTGGATATGTCCGGCTTTAAATTGACCGTTGAGCGTCAGCTTGCGCAGTAGCTCGACCGGAAGATTGATTTCTGCTTCTTCTGCGGGCGCGGGCTGTTCAGTTTGATTGGTTTTATCGCTTTTAGGCGGTAAGTAACGGTTGAGGTTGATTTGGTTTAGAGTTAAATCCCAGCGTATATCCGGTGCAGCGAAGTTTTTCACCGAGGCTCGACCGTTGAGTTGGCTGTCGTCTAAGTTGAGTGAGAGTTTTTGCACGTCGAGGGCTTGGGTTTGGCTATTGAATGCAAGCTGCATCGAAGTGGCAAAGCGCGTTAGGGCGGTTGTGTCTTGCATTTGTGGCAACTGGATGTTGAGCTGCTCAAGTTGATGACGTAAGTTGGTTTCGGCTATCGCGATTTGTGCCGCTATGTGCGGATTATCTAGCAGCGTTTTTAATTGCGCCGCGCCGGTGAGTTTGATGCCAAGGGCTTGTAGGTTGACTTGATTGAGAGTGGCTGTTTGTGCTTTTAGGTCTAGGCTGGGAACGAGGCCTAGCACCAAATCTACTTGACCATTGGGTAAGGTTTCGCCTTGCAGCTGACTGTTTAGAGTCGCTTGGGTCAAGTTGAATTGCTGTTGTTTTAGGTCGGCGTTGAGTTGTTTTAGCGTTAGACCGCCTTGAAACGTTTGCAACGGAAAGGCGCCTTGTCCGCTACCTTGGTAGTTGAGTTGGAGCTGGGGAAAGCTTAGGTGTTGTTGTGCTAACTGAAACACAAGGTCGTTGAGGTGTAATGTGCCGTTTAGTTTGGCTAAGGGGAAATCGGCTTTGCCAAGGACGTCATAATTTAGTTCGACTTGCGCGAGGGTGATGTGTTGTTCGTTCAGCGCTAAATCCAGCGTTGGGAGGTTGAGCGTTGTTTTTAGGTGTTCAATTGGTAAATCGGCGCCACTGACTTGGCTGTCGAGCGCGAGTTGGCGCAGGACGTAACGTCCGTCTTGTTCGAGTTTTGCTTCAATTGCAAGTTGTAGTTGTAGTGTGATGTCAGGATTGGTTATATCGGTGCGAGCGCTTAGGTGAATCGGGAAAAAAGCACCAAAACCGATTTCGCCAGTGGTTAAGCTCAAATCATGCAGCTGAACTTTTTGCTGCGTTTGTTGATCATCCCACATGACGCGCGCTTGTTGAATGTCGATGCCTCCAAAGCGAAGGGCGGCGAGTTTTTCTAGCGGATTGGTCGTCGCTGAGCTGTCGCTAGCTTCTTTGTTTTCGAGGGGGGCTTGTTTTGTTGGTTTGACTAGGTCATCCCAGTTGGTTAGGCCTTGTGCATTGCGTGCGAGGTTAAGGTTTAGGCCGTGTAAGCTGAGTGTATCGACTTCGAGCTGCTGCTTAAATAAGGGCATAATCGCGATGCCGAGTTGCACTTTTTCGACTTCAACAAAGGCTTGCTCGCCAAACCCCGGGGCATTGCTTAAGGCGGCGTTTTGTAGATTAACGCCTAAACGCGGGAATAAAGCTAGATTTAATTCGCCGATTTGTAATTCACGTCCGGTTTGTTGTTTTACCAGTTGGGTGATTTGATCACGATATTGGTTGGCATCAAAGGTGGCGATGAGTATGCCGGCGACAATCGCGATGATTAAGACGAGACCGAGTGAGAGTTTTATTAACCAACTTATCGCTTTCATAAATGGAACCTTCTTTTCATTGCGTTTTAGTTAGGCGTGACGCCGGATGTAACAAGTTTTGGGCGCAGTTTTGCGCGTTTAGCGGTTAGTTGCCGTGTTCGCTGCGATCGTATTTGCGGATTTTTTTATAGGCGTTTTTAACCGCTTTGTGAACCATATCGCGTGCCATTATGTATTCGGCACTTGACATAAAAAAACTCATATCGACATCATGTCGAATATAGCGGGGTTGAATTTGGTTAAGAGCAATACAGGCCATATCGGCGAGTTGTTCTTCGTTAAGTTCGCTGTTGCGATAATGTTCGCCGATTTCATCAAACACTAAGCGTTCATAATAGTTGTGTACGCTGTCGAATTCCATGGCATTCCCCTGATTATAAATGGCGCGTAACGTTATTTTACGCGCATTTTGAGGTTTATTTTAGCTGTTTTGTTCGCGTGCAACCGCACGGTAACCTATGTCTGAACGTGAGAAACAGCCGTTCCAAGAGATTTTCGCTACGCCTTCATACGCACGTTTTTGCGCGGCACTGACGTTTTCGCCCAGTGCGGTGACGCACAATACACGACCGCCATTGGTGACAACGTCGTTATTGGCATTTAACGCGGTACCGGCATGGAACACTTTTAAATCTGGCGCATTCACTTGATCTAAACCGGAAATGACATCGCCTTTGGCGTAATCATCAGGATAACCACCGGCGGCTAACACCACACCCAAGGCAGCGCGGCTGTCCCATTGGGCTTTAACTTGATCGAGTTTTTTATCCAGCGCGGCTAAACACAGTTCCGATAAGTCAGATTGTAAACGCATCATAATCGGCTGAGTTTCCGGATCACCGAATCGGCAGTTAAATTCCAAAACTTTTGGCGTGCCATCGGCTTGAACCATCACGCCCGCGTACAAGAAACCGGTATAAGGCAAACCGTCAGCCGCCATACCGTTGATAGTCGGGTAGATGACTTCGTTCATAATGCGGTTGTGAATATCGCGGGTCACGACCGGAGCAGGGCTGTAAGCGCCCATGCCGCCGGTGTTCGGGCCTAGATCACCGTCATCACGTGCTTTGTGGTCTTGTGAGGTCGCCATTGGCAATACGTTTTTACCGTCAGCCATGACGATAAAGCTGGCTTCTTCGCCATACAGGAATTCTTCGATTACCACGCGTGAACCGGCATTGCCAAATTTATTACCGGCTAACATATCGCGTACAGCTTCGTCAGCTTCGGCATTGGTTTGCGCCAAAATCACGCCTTTACCTGCGGCTAAACCGTCGGCTTTAATCACAATCGGAGTGCCTTTTGCGGCGATATACGCCAATGCGGGTTCGATTTCGGTGAACACTTGGTATTCGGCGGTCGGGATTTTGTGTTTGGCTAAAAAGTTTTTGCTAAAGGCTTTTGAGCCTTCTAATTGCGCCGCGTCTTTGGACGGGCCAAAACATTTTAAACCGGCGGCTTGAAACGCATCGACCACGCCAATAACCAATGGCGCTTCCGGGCCAACAATGGTCAGCGCGATTTGATTATCCTGCGCAAACTTCACCAGGCCTGCTACATCGGTCGCTTGAATATCCACATTTTGCACACCGGCTTCGGTGGCGCTGCCGGCATTACCTGGGGTGACAAATACTTGGCTAACTTTGGCTGACTGCGCGACTTTCCAAGCCAACGCGTGCTCACGACCACCATTCCCAATAATTAAAACTTTCATTGTATGTTTCCTTTTTGTTCTTTTTTAACCACGAAGGACACGAAGAGCACGAAGATTTTATAGTACAAATCGTTTAATGCCGTGTTTAAGCAGTAAGGTATTAAAGTTAATCAGTAACCCTTGTTTTATATTGGCCAGTTTCATGTAAGTCAATATTTGTGCTTCGTGGATAGGTTGTAGTCTATCTGTTGATTTCAACTCAACAATTAAAGCGTCTGCAATTAATAAATCGATTCGCAAACTGTCATCAATTTGCGTTCCTTTATAAGTAATGGGTAAAACAGTTTGTAACCCATGTGGGATTCCGGCTTTACGTAATTCCAGTGAAAGACACTTTTCATAGGTGGATTCTAATAACCCAGGACCAAGTTCTCGGTGCACTTCAATCGCTAGTCCGATAACTTGATTGGATAACGTATCAAACTCCATCACCTAATCCTTCGTGTCCTTCGTGCTCTTCGTGGTTCAAAATAAGCGACTGCGAATTAATGTTTAAAGTGGCGCATTCCTGTAAACACCATGGCGATGCCATGCTCATCGGCGGCGGCGATGACTTCTTCGTCACGCATGGAGCCCCCCGGATGAATCACGGCTTTAATTCCCGCTGCAGCAGCGGCATCAATACCGTCGCGGAATGGGAAAAACGCATCTGATGCCATCACCGAACCTTTCACTTCCAAACCTTCATCGGCGGCTTTAATCCCAGCGATTTTGGCGCTATACACGCGGCTCATTTGGCCTGCGCCTACGCCAATGGTCATGCCGTCTTTCACATACACAATCGCGTTGGATTTCACGTATTTCGCCACTTTCCACGCAAACATCAAGTCTTGCATTTGTTCTTTAGTCGGTGCGATTTTGCTCACGACTTTTAAGTCGGCTTCGGTGATCATGCCTAAATCACGATCTTGTACCAATAAACCGCCGGTAACACGTTTGTAGTCATAAGCCGCTTGCTGACCGTTTAATTCACCACAGGCAAGTAGGCGCACGTTTTTCTTCGCTTCAACGATTTTTTGTGCATCGCTACTCACGCTTGGCGCAATAATCACTTCCACAAATTGACGATCGACAATCGCTTGCGCGGTGGTTGCATCCAGTTCGCGGTTAAACGCAATAATGCCGCCGAAGGCCGAAGTCGGATCGGTTTTATAGGCACGATCATAGGCTTCAAACAGGTTTTTGCCGATGGCGACACCGCAAGGATTGGCGTGTTTAACGATGACACAGGCGATGTCGCCAAAGGTTTTAACCAATTCCAAAGCCGCATCGGTATCGGCAATATTGTTAAACGACAATTCTTTACCTTGTAACTGGGTAGCGGTTGAAACCGAGGCTTCTGAGGCATGACGTTCGACATAAAACGCCGCATTTTGATGTGGGTTTTCGCCATAACGCATTGATTGTTTTTTGACAAATTGCGTATTAAAGGTGCGCGGGAAGGTATCGGTTTTGTCTTCGCTGAACATGGTGCCGAAATAGTTGGCAATCGCGCCGTCATAACGGGCGGTTTGTTCAAAGGTTTTGATCGCTAAATCAAAACGAGTCGCGTGTGACAGCTTGCCGCCATTCGCTTGCATTTGTTCTAAAATACGTGCGTAGTCGTTAGGATCGGTGACAACGGCGACATCTTTGTGATTTTTCGCCGCAGAACGCAACATGGTCGGGCCGCCGATGTCGATATTTTCAATCGCGTCTTCTAATGAGCAATCTTTTTTCGCTACGGTCGCTTCGAACGGATAAAGATTGACCACGACCATGTCGATAGGGTCGATGCCGTGTTCGGCCATAATCGCATCATCGGTGCCGCGACGACCTAGCAAACCACCATGCACTTTGGGGTGAAGGGTTTTAACTCGACCGTCCATCATTTCTGGAAATCCGGTGTATTCCGATACTTCGGTTACAACCAGGCCTGCATCACGCAGGGCTTTATAGGTGCCGCCGGTGGATAAAATCTCGACACCGAATTGGCTCAAGGCTTTGGCAAAATCAATAATGCCGGTTTTGTCGGATACGCTAATTAAGGCACGACGGACGGGTTTCATAACAGTCTCCAAGATAACAACAACTAAAATTAAAAAAAGAAGAGGGTTAAGGTTTTGTGTTCTGGGCTTGGGTCACAGGCTTTCAATCACGATGTTGTAGTGCAGTATTTTTTTGCGCAGGGTGTTGCGGTTTATGCCGAGCATATCGGCGGTTTTGGATTGATTGCCGGCGGTGCGCGTTAGCACAAACTCAATTAAAGGTTTTTCAACTTGACTGATCACCATTTCATGCAGATTGCAGGCCTGCTGTTCTTCTAGCGTGGCAAAATAATGCTCTAGAGTCAGAATCAGTTGTTCGCTTAAAGAGGGCGTGGGTGTATTCATGCTATGTCTTTGATCGTGTTTTCAAAATAGTGACGAATGATCGTCCCTTGTTCGGCGGTGGTTTGCGCCAAGTTAAATTGTTTGCGCAGGATGTCGCCCGCTATGAGCGACTGGCTGTACCAACCGATATGCTTGCGCGCTATACGCAGGCCTTGATATTCGCCGTAGAGTTGATAAAGCCTTTCTAAGTGTTGCTCGATTACGGCTTGGCGTTCGTCTAAGCTGGGAGCGGCGAGAGGGCTGCCTGTGGTTAAAAAGTGCTGAATTTCTCGAAATATCCAAGGGTTACCCAACGCGGCACGACCAATCATAATGCCATCGGCAAGGGTGTATTCTAATACAAATTGTGCCTCGGCCGCATGACAAATATCACCGTTGGCAATCACCGGAATGGAAACCGCTTGTTTTACCTGCTTAATTGTGTCGTATTCGGCTTGACCATTAAACTTGTCGGCGCGGGTTCGGCCATGAATCGCGATCGCCGCAAGCCCCGCTTGTTCGGCGAGCTTGGCAATGTCAAGCGCATTACGGTTGTGTGCGTCGGTGCCAGTACGGATTTTAACCGTCACTGGTACGTCCACTGCATTCACTAGGGCGTTAAAAATGGCTTCGACACGCTCGGGATAAGCTAACAACGCCGAACCGGCGGCGATATTGCAGACTTTTTTCGCCGGACAGCCCATGTTGAGGTCGATAATTTGTGCGCCTTGCTCAACTTGACGCTCGGCGGCTTTTGCGAGTTCGTTGGGGTCAATGCCCAGCAGCTGAACAGCGCGTGGTTCAGGGTCGGCTGGATTGACAAAACGGGTGCTGGATTTTTTGCTGTCCCAAAGATGGATTTGTGCGCTAAGCATTTCACCAATAGCGTAGCCTGCGCCTTGTTGATAACAAATTTGGCGGAATATCGAATCGGTAACACCAGCCATGGGTGCGAGTACAAGACGATTGGGGAGGGGGTGGCAACCAATAGTTAACGGCATAGGTTTTTTTGCAGGCCTGCTTATTTAATGTTTGACGCCCGATAGTAGCGCCCATTCTTCTGAGGTTTGTAGCGTGTCGAGTTCAAATCCGAACTGGCGATAATGCGTGACCAACTCCGCCGCTTGGCTGGCTAATAAACCGGATAATACTAACTGACCGCCCGGTTTGACTAGATGGGCGAATTCTGTCGCCAATTCTTTAAGTGGTCCGGCCAAAATATTGGCCAATAAACAATCGACCGGTTCGGCTTGAAAGTGTTTCACTAGGGCGAAGTCGATATCCACGTGATTACGTTGGGCATTGTCTTGGCTGGCGATAATGGCCTGTGGGTCAATATCAGTGCCTTTGACTTGGGTCGCGCCGAGCTTAGCAGCGGCAATGGCTAAAATACCTGAGCCGCAACCGTAGTCAATCACGGTTTTGCCGTGCGGCGGATGCTGGTCTAGCCAGGTTAGACACATGGCGGTGGTAGGGTGTGTTCCGGTGCCAAACGCTAATCCCGGGTCGAGCAATAAGTTCACGGCATTCGGTTCGGGAGGCGTTAACCAACTGGGTACAATCCATAGGTTGTCACCAAAGCGCATTGGCTGGTACTGATCCATCCATTCGCGAATCCAATCCTTATCTTCAATTTGTTCAATACGATAATCATCGATAGGAATCTGCTCGAGGTGTTGTTGCAAATTGGTCAGGAGAGTGGGTACACAGGTGTCCGCATCAAATAAGCCCAGTACACGCGTGCGTTGCCAAATCGGCGTAGTGCCGATTTCGGGTTCGAAGATTTCTTGCTCACCGGTTTCGGTAAAGGTAACCGAGACCGCACCGCTATCCATAAGCGCATCGGATAGCGGTTCGGCTAGGGCTTCATCAACAATAGTATTGACTTGAATCCACGGCATTAGATTAAATGCTCTAGTCGATGTTCGAGATAGTGAATGTTACGGCCACCTTCGCAAAATCCTTGATCACTCATAATTTCTTTTTGCAGGTCGATATTGGTGTCGATGCCTTTGATGGCTAATTCAGTGAGGGCTGTGTGCATTCTAGCTATGGCAATATCACGATCTTGGCCATAACAAATTAATTTACCAATCATAGAGTCATAGTGTGGCGGAACGCTATAGCCGGTATAAATATGAGTGTCGATACGTACACCCGGGCCGCCCGGTAAATGTAAACGTTCAATTTTACCCGGAGAAGGCATAAAGTTTTTCGCTGGATTTTCCGCGTTAATACGACATTCAATCGCATGACCGGTGAGTTTGACATCGGCCTGTTTGATGGATAAAGGGCGTCCCATAGCGATTTCGATTTGTGCTTTTACCAAGTCGATGCCAGTGACTTGTTCGGTCACCGGATGCTCAACCTGTAAACGGGTGTTCATTTCGATAAAGTAGAATTCGCCGTTTTCATATAAGAATTCAAACGTACCCGCACCACGATAACCAATATCTACGCAAGCCTTGGCGCAAATCGCGCCGATGCGGTCACGTTGTTCTTGGCTGATACCTGGAGCCGGCGCTTCTTCGACTACTTTTTGATGACGGCGTTGCATTGAGCAATCGCGTTCACCTAGATGAATGGCGTTACCCTGACCGTCGGCGAGTACTTGAATTTCGATATGGCGAGGATTCTCGAGGAATTTTTCCATATAGACTTCAGGGTTGCCAAAGGCCGCACCGGCTTCTTGTTTGGTGAGTTGGATTGATTTTAATAAGCTGCTTTCGGTGTGGACGACGCGCATACCACGGCCACCGCCACCGCCGGAGGCTTTAATAATGACCGGGTAACCGATTTTTTTTGCCATTTTTAGGTTGTCTTCAGCGTTGTCACCTAGTGGTCCGCCGGAACCTGGAACCGTGGGCACCCCCGCTGCCATCATGGCGCGAATGGCAGATACCTTGTCTCCCATCATGCGGATGGTATCGCCACGTGGACCGATAAATACAAAGCCACTTTCTTCAACGCGATCGGCAAAGTCGGCATTTTCGGATAAAAAGCCATACCCGGGATGGATGGCTTCTGAGTCGGTGACTTCCGCTGCCGCAATAATCGCAGGAATATTGAGGTAGCTTTGTGCCGACGGGCCGGGACCGATGCAGACGGTTTCGTCGGCTAATAAAACGTGTTTTAAATTAGCATCAGCCGTTGAGTGTACGGCGACGGTTTTAATGCCGAGTTGTTTACAGGCACGCAATACGCGCAGGGCTATTTCGCCGCGGTTTGCTATAAGAATTTTTTCCATGTAAGACTCCGCAGTTATTCGATGATGAATAAGGTTTGACCGTATTCAACCGGTTCGCCGTTTTGAACTAGGATCTGTTTGATTGTGCCCGAAACTTCCGCTTCGATGGGGTTCATTATTTTCATTGCTTCGATAATGCATAGCGTGTCGCCGATATTTATTTTTTGTCCTACTTTGGCGAAAGGAGGGGCGTCGGGAGAAGGCGCTGCATAGAAAGTACCAACCATTGGTGAGGTGATTTTTTTGCCTGTGTCCACGGCTGGTGTGGGCGTTTCACTAGCTCCTACTTGCGCTGGCGGCGTTGGCGAAGCGAGGGGGGCGGTTTGGAATTGCATCGCCTGTGGCGCGGCGGTTTGCATGATAATCGGTTCTTTGTTGCGCGTAATGCGTACGGTGTGTTCACCTTCTTTGATTTCGATTTCTGCGATGTTTGATTCTTCAACGATCTCGATGAGCTTGCGAATTGAGCGAATATCCATAACGATTCCTTGTTTTGTGTTGTTATTCTAAATGTTTAATTGCCGCTTCCAGTGCAAAACGGTAACCATCTGTACCTAGCCCAACAATCACTCCAACCGCTAAATCTGAAAAATAGGAGTGGTGTCGAAATGCTTCACGTTTGTGAACATTGGACAGGTGGACTTCGATGAACGGAATGTTGACCGCAGCTAGGGCATCGCGCAGGGCGACGCTGGTATGGGTAAAGGCGGCCGGATTAATAATGATAAAGTCGGTACCATCATCCATGGCTAGGTGGATACGTTGAATTAATTCGTGTTCTGCATTGCTTTGAAAATGCCACAGTCGAATGGCGTAATCATCGGCTAAGGCTTCGAGTTCTTCAATGACGTTTGCAAGGGTTTGGCGACCATAAATATGAGGTTCGCGCCGCCCGAGCATATTGAGGTTGGGACCGTTCAATACCAAAATACTTGCCATAACCGACCCTATATTTGAAAGCGATTAAATAGATAAGATTATACTTTAAAAAAAGGTACAAAACCATGTGTGCAAAAATAAAGCAGCCGGTTTTGTGCGCAAAATGATTCAAATGGTCGCAAAGTGGATAGAAATGCTTGGAATGGGCGTATTGGTGTGCCGGGTTGCCCCGGCTAAGTCGTGGGAAAGGTTACAGGGCTTGTTCAATAATTGCTTTAAACTCTTCGGCTTTTTTGAACCCCACTACACGTTGAGCGCGCATTTCTTGCCCTTGTGCGTTAAAAAATAGAATCGCAGGAGGGCCGACGATACCGAGTTCTTTCATTAACGCCTTGTGGTTGTCGGTGTTAGCCGTAACGTCGGCTTTGAGTAGTTTTACGCCACTAAGCGCTGACTGCACACTGGGATCGCTAAAGGTGAACTTTTCCATTTCGATGCAACTGACGCACCAGTCGGCGTAGAAATCGAGCATGACTGGTTGCCCTTGACCAATTTGCGCTTTTAACTCCGCTAAATCATCAATTTTTTCAAAATTGAGTTTAGCTTGCGTTTGCATCATGCCTGAACCTGTACCGCCTTGAAACACTTTCAGGGGTTGCAGTAAGTCGCGCGATCCACCAGCAACGCCTATCACCAGCACGATGCCGTAAATTAATAACGTGACACCTAAGCCTTTCCAGAGTTTGTGCCAGCCTGATTTGTCGGCTATGGGCTCTAGTGCGCCCATGTAAATCGCTGAAACGATCAACAGTAGCGCCCAGAGCGAAAGGGTGATCCAGCCGGGTAGGATGCGGTCGGCCATCCACAAGGCAACCGCAAGTAGCATTACGCCAAATACCGCTTTTACTGTATTCATCCAAGCGCCCGCACGAGGGAGCAATTTACCGGCTGATGTACCGAGGGCAAGAAGTGGCATACCCATGCCTATGCTCATGGCAAATAGGGCTAGACCACCGAGCAAAGCATCGCCAGTTTGACCGATATAGATTAGTGCGCCAGCTAAAGGCGGCGCTACGCATGGACCGACAATCAGTGCAGATAAAAAGCCCATAATCGCAACACCGGTAAGTGTGCCGCCTTTTTGTTTGTTAGAAAGGACGGTGATTTTGCTTTGCAGGCTACTAGGGAGTTGTAGTTCGTAAAAACCGAACATAGATAACGCAAGCAGAACAAAAATAATTGCAAAGGTGCCGATAATCCATGGGTTTTGAAAGGCCGCTTGTAGGTTTTGTCCAAATAGTCCAGCTAACACGCCAGCAAGGGTGTAAGTAATCGCCATTGCTAATACAAACACGAGTGACATGGTGAAGGCGCGTTTAGTGGATAAGTTTTGACCGCCTTGGCCGACAATAATGCTCGATAAAATCGGAATCATCGGGAAGACGCATGGAGTGAGTGATAGCAAGAGACCGAATATAAAGAAGGTTAAAATAACAACCCACATATTGCTGTTTTTGAGTGTGTCGGTAATGCGATCGGCTTCCGACATTTGACTGCGATCAGCGTTAGTTGTTGCAGGTATAGATGCTTGGCCAAAAGTGGCGCTGTCAAGCGTTATCTGCTTGGTTTGTGGTGGGTAGCAGACGCCGGCTTCGGCGCAGCCTTGGTATTCAAATTCTACGACGACTTGACCTTTAGGGTTGTATAAGGGTAGGTTAGCTTGCGCTGTGCCATAGTAAACTTCGACTTGACCAAAAATGGGGTCGTCTTTTGTTTTTCCGGTTGAGGTGGTGAGTTCACCCAGCTCGGCTTCCCCGGATATTAAACGTGCTTTGATTTTGTCGCGATAAAGATAGTAGTTGTCGGCAATTTGCCAGTCAGCTTGGATTTGACCTTCACCATTCGGGCTGGCTTGAAAGACAAACGCGCGATCAACATCCAGTAATCCACCGTTGTCGAATCCCCCTGATTGAGCCAGTAAGTCATTTAGCGCTTTAAGGGAGTTGATATCGGCTAAATCGTTTCCGCTATCGGTTGTAGTCGGTAAGTTTACCGTTAGCGTTTGGCTTTGCGGAGGATAGCACACGCCATACTCTTCGGAGCAACCCTGGTATTTAATAGTGATTTCGGCGCGACTAACGGAGCTTTGGTAAGGTACATTGATGGTAAAGTCGCTTTTGTATACATCAACTGCACCAAAATTAGGATCGTTTTTTCTGATGGCTTGTGGGAAAACAGGGGAGGAGAGTTGAATTTGGTTGGATTCAACCTTAATACGTTGTTGGTAGAGGTAATAACCCTTGGCAATTTTCCAACTTATCTGAAGCTGGTTATGTTGAGCGGTGACCGGTTGGAGCTGGAAGGCTTTATCGGCTTCTAATAAATCGTCTTCCATTGCAAATAGATTGGGTGCGCTGAGGGCAAGCAAAAGTGCCATTAGCCAAGTTTTTATAGTAAAGCGTCGAGAACTGTGCATACTTCTTATCCCACTAGTGTTGTTTTTTAGGGTTGTGCATTCGGTATCGCTCTTAAGTTGTGTATATCGGGCGTTGCCGAATAAGACCGCATAAGTTTAACAGAGTCCATTATAGAGAGATGGGATGTTTTAAAGTGTGAAGGGTTTGTGCAAAGCGCTAAAAGTGTGAGTTATGTCTGACTATTGCCGATAAAGCCTTCTATAATTTATAGTCGTCTCGCGATGAGTCCTCGATTAAGTTTTTATTTCCGCTGTAGGGGGTGTTACTTGTTATAGCTGGATTTTTTGGTTTTAGTTGTGCTAGGAGTGCGATGATATCGCAGTGAGTGTTGCCTGAAAATCATCAGGCTGATGGGATGCGTTTGTAAGCAAATAGATAAAGAGTTTAAAGGTTGACTTGATGTTAAAAATTTTTGTTGTTGTATTTATTTTAGTGCCATTGTTTGAGTTATATGTGTTGATTGAAGTGGGCTCAGTGATTGGTGCCTTGCCAACGATTTTTCTAACGGTAGCAACGGCAATTTTGGGTGCATGGTTAATGCGTCATCAGGGATTGCAGGTGATGCAGGAGGCTCAGTTGGCTATGGCAAAAGGTGAAGCGCCTGAGCAGCAAGTAATCGAAGGCGTGCTTATCTTTTTGGGTGGTGCCTTGCTGTTGTTGCCCGGTTTAGTGTCAGATACGCTGGGGTTAATATTGCTTGTTCCGCCTTTGCGTGCGGCGTTTGCTCGTGCTTGGCTGCGTCGCGTTGCGCAACAGCGTGCCGCCCGATCCGGTGTTGTTGAAGCTGAGTGGCAAGTTAAAGAAGCGGGTGCGAAGCATATTGAGTTTAAATCTACGCAGGATGGGAAGATCATAGAGGGTGAGTGGGGAGAGGCGCCAAAAAAATAGGAGATGGTGATGCGTATAAATCGCTATCGAATTGTCTAGGTTGGGGTTTTTATGTGGTCGCTGGGTTCGGCGAAAGCCTCCGCTGAGGGAGGGGTGTATGTGGCATCGGTTGTGATGGGGACAGACGGTCAAATGCGCGCAAAGGTGAGTGGTGCGTATCTGACACGCCAACAGCAAAAGGATGGCTTTGTTGTATTAGATATGGATTATGAGCGTGTGCTGCTTGAGTATCAAGGGGAGCAGGTATGCTTAAGCCTGGTGAGCGGTGGTCTGCATCAACGAGTTCGGCGGAATCTAACCAAAAGTAATAAGGTGAAATTCGATTTTGTTTTGCGCGGGCAGGCTGAAACGCACTTTTTCATTGATTCGACCTTCATGCAGTTGGTCGGCACAAGCATTGTTTATCTGCCAGTTGAAGCTGTAGTGTAGACGGTATTCACCATCGCCGATGGCTTCGACTTGCTCAAAACGCATATCACCGGCGTAATTGGCAAAGTGGCTCAGGTGAGAGAGGTCAGGGATTAGGTGTGATTCAAACTCAGCCTGTTTAGTTTGTAGATTGATAAGAAGTTCATTGATAAACCCTTGGTCGTTGTTGTGGGGGTGGTGAAAGTCAAATTGCATAGTCGCTCCGCGGAAAAATTAAAGTTGAGTTGTAATCTCAATATAATTTGAGCCTATCGTATGTGTAGGTTGTTCGATGGGCCCTAACGATGTGCCTTTAGAATACGTTGTTTGTCACGATTCCATTCGCGTTCTTTTTCGGTTGCGCGTTTGTCGTGTTGCTTTTTACCTTTCGCTAAGCCGATATCCAACTTTACTCGGCCTTTGCTCCAATACAAACTGAGGGCAACGACGGTGTAACCTTTTTGGTCAACTTGCCCCATCAGGCGGTCAATTTCGTGACGATGTAGCAAAAGTTTACGCGTGCGAAATGGGTCATGATAATGATGGGTTGAGGCGGTAATGAGTGGGTGGATGTGTGCGCCAAACAACCAAGCTTCGTTGTTTTTTAGCAGGATATAGCTGTCGCTGATTTGTCCTTTGCCAGCGCGCAGACTTTTAATTTCCCAGCCTTCCAGTGCTAGACCGGCTTCTAAGGTAGATTCAATGAAATAATCGAACCGTGCCTTGCGGTTTTCGGCGATGCGATTGCTGTGGTTTTGTTTTGATGATTTTTTTGCCATAATGTCGCTAATTATATAGGCGTTTGCCGCGGATATGAAGTGATGAAGAAAATTTCTCGTAGCGTGTTGTTGAATTATTCGGCACAGCAGATGTACGATTTGGTGAATGATATTCAAGCCTATCCCGAATTTTTGCCTTGGTGTGGCGGCGTACAAATTTTGTCTCGCAGCGAATTTGATGTGAGTGCCAGTATCTTGATTGCTAAAATGGGTATTCGTCAGGCATTTAGCACTCACAACCATTTGGAGCCGGGTAGACGGATTGAGATGCGTTTAATTGATGGCCCTTTTTCTTTCCTACAAGGAGAGTGGAGTTTTAAACCCTTGCATGATCAGGCCTGCAAAGTGAGTTTTGATATTGAGTTTGAGGTTAGTAACGGCTTTATGAACAGGGCACTAGGGGCGTTATTTGAGCAAATTGCTAGTACGCTGGTAGACTCCTTCATTCAACGCGCAAAGCAGTGTTATGCCGCATCAGATAAAATGGGTGGCGTGTATGCAGGTTGAGGTGGCGTATGCGTTAGCGGATAAACAATTTTTGTATTCACTTAATGTGCCAGAGGGGACAACAGTGGCGCAGGCGATTGCAGCTTCGCCTTTATCTCAGGATGTGCCAGACTTGAACATAATGCAGGTGGGGATTTTCAGTCGTCCGGTGACAATGGATACGGGTTTGCGTGATGGTGACCGGGTCGAAGTGTATCGACCGCTAAAAGCCGATCCGCGCGAGCGTCGGCGTCGAGAGGTGGAGGCGGAGCGTCAGCAGGCCTGACGGGTTGTTGAGTAACGCTTTTAGTTGGTAATTGTCCAGCGGGTAACATAGCCTTCTTTGTCGAACCAAATAACCACATGGTCCATGGATTGGGCGTGTTGATTTGGATCGGTGCTGTAAAACACATATTCCCAGTGGTCGGTTATGACAGAGCCTTCACCATAAGTTGGGCCGAGGATTTGGCGTACTTGCGTTTTATGGAGTCCGACTTGCAGTAACTCTACTTGTTCTGGGTTGATGACAACGCCTTGTGTAATCGGCGTTTTGTAGGGTTTGTAGCCGCCACAACCTTGAAGGATGACAAGGGTGGCAAGGGCGGTTAGCATGAAGTGTTTAGGTCGGTGAGTGATCATTTTGTTTGTTAAGTGGCTCGTCAAAGTGATGTGGTATTGAGCACAATCGCGTTGTGCGTTCATTTTTCATCTGGCAAATGGCCAATTTTGGTTTATTATAACGGTATTGCTTTGAAGAGTAATCATTTGATAAGAATAATAATTTGAAATGGAGTTTTTATGAGCGGCGCAGAGTTAAAAAAAGTGGGTTTGAAAGTAACCTTGCCACGATTGAAGATTTTAGAGATTTTAGAAGGGGCGGGTGATCAGCATCATTTGACGGCTGAGGATGTCTATAAAATTTTGCTTGAGCAAGGCGAGGAGGTTGGTTTAGCAACCGTCTATCGTGTTCTGACCCAGTTTGAGCAAGCGGGTATTGTGCGTCGGTTAAATTTTGAAAACAATATTTCAATTTTTGAGCTGGATACCGGTGATAATCATGATCACTTGGTGTGCTTGAAAAGTGGGCATGTTAAAGAGTTTGTTGATCCGATTATCGAAGAGCGCATTCGTGAAATTGCAAAGGAAGCGGGTTATAACCTCTCGGGCCACAACCTCGTTATTTACGGTACCTTGCAACAAGAAAAAGCTTAGATTATATTGGTTGGGGCGCTTGTACGCCCCGATATGTAGCTGAATTAAACCGATGTCGCCATCGG
>JAVETW010000097.1:0-5647 GCA_034005865.1 Thiomicrospira sp.
AACACTCGGTAACAAATTGTTTTACGCTGGGCGCATATGCGGAAAAAGCAAGACGTCCTTGATACTAGCGGAATCGGTGAACAGCATAATTAAACGATCAATCCCAATACCCTGCCCCGCTGCCGGTGGCATACCGTGTTCGAGTGCAGTGATAAAGTCCGCATCGTAGTGCATGGCTTCATCATCACCCGACTCTTTGGCACGGACCTGTTCCATAAAACGCTCAGCTTGGTCTTCAGCATCGTTTAACTCAGAGAAACCATTTGCCAATTCGCGTCCGCCGATAAACAATTCAAAACGATCAGTAACAAACGGATTTTGGTCATTTCGACGCGCCAAAGGCGACACTTCTGCCGGATATTCGGTGATAAAGGTCGGATCCATCAAACGATGTTCAACCGTGGCTTCGAAAATTTCGGTTTGGATTTTGCCTAAACCATACCCCGGACGAATATCAATTTTCAATTTTTCCGCCAACGCAATACAGTATTCGATATTGTCTAAATCGTCGGCTTTCACGCCTTCGTTATACAACGCAATCGAATCTTTCATGGTGATACGTGCAAACGGCTTGTCGAAATGGAAAATTTGCCCTTGATAAGGCACTTGGCCGGAACCCAATACCATCTGCGCCAGTTCTTTAAACATTTCTTCGGTGTAGTCCATCATGTCGATATAGTCGGCATAGGCTTCATAGAACTCCACCATGGTAAATTCAGGATTGTGGCGCGTTGATAAGCCTTCGTTACGGAAGTTACGGTTGATTTCGAATACTTTTTCAAAACCGCCAACCAATAAACGCTTTAAATACAATTCCGGCGCGATACGTAAAAACAGCGGCATATCCAACGCATTGTGATGGGTAACAAACGGTTTCGCCGATGCGCCACCCGGAATAACTTGCATCATCGGGGTTTCGACTTCCATAAAGCCTTTGCGCACAAAAAATTCGCGCATCGCATGAATCACTTTCGAGCGCACTTCAAAGGTTTTGCGACTTTGCTCCGACATAATCAAATCAAGGTAACGCTGACGGTAACGCACTTCTTGGTCTTGTAAGCCGTGGAACTTATCCGGCAATGGGCGAATCGCTTTGGTAATCAACTCAATCGATTCAACGTGAATCGAGAGTTCATCGGTATTGGTTTTAAACAAATAGCCACTGACACCAATAATGTCGCCCAAATCCCACTTTTTGAATTGCTCGTTATACAGGCCTTCCGGCAAATCGTCACGCGTGATATACGCCTGAATACGGCCGCTCATGTCCTGCAGGGTGGCAAAACTGGCTTTGCCCATAATGCGGCGCAACATCATGCGACCGGCCACCTTGACGCGCACCGGCTCCATCGCCGCCAATTCGTCTTTGGTTTTGTGACCATAGGTGTTTTGCAAATCCTGCGCCAATACATCACGGCGGAAGGTATTCGGATAAGCCTGGCCGGCTTGACGAATCGCATCCAATTTTGAGCGGCGTTCGGCGATGATTTTGTTTTCGTCTAATTCCGCTGCGGCGGTAGTATTGTTTTCTGACATGATTGATTCCTAATATTGTGTATTTTTTACCACAGAGCCACGCTAACTGCGCCCGTGCTTTCGCCTTGTGCCCCGACTCCTTCGGCTTTTTGCTTTGCAAAAAGAGGCGTCGCTGGAGCACAAAGGCTACGCACCTAAGAGAGGGTTTCTTCTAGAGGCTTTTCTTCGCGCCTTCGTGTCTCTGTGGTGAATTACATTACAAACCGGCTTTTAAGCTGGCTTCGATAAACTGATCTAAATCGCCGTCTAACACGGCGCAGGTATTCCCGGTTTCAACACTGGTGCGTAAATCTTTAATACGCCCCGAATCCAATACATACGAGCGAATTTGGCTGCCCCAACCGATATCCGATTTAGAATCCTCCAATACCTGCTTTTCCGCATTACGTTTTTGCATTTCCAGCTCATAGAGCTTCGCACGCAACTGCTTCATCGCCTCATCTTTGTTTTGATGTTGCGAACGACCGTTTTGGCATTGGGTGACGGTATTGGTCGGCAAATGGGTAATACGCACCGCCGATTCGGTTCGGTTTACGTGCTGACCACCCGCGCCACTGGCCCGATATACATCAATCCGTAAATCCGCCGGATTAATGTCGATTTGCACGTTATCATCGACTTCCGGCGAAATAAACACCGACGCAAACGAGGTATGACGACGATTACCCGAATCAAACGGCGATTTACGCACCAAACGATGCACCCCGGTTTCGGTTCTTAACCAACCATAGGCATATTCGCCCACCACATGCACCGTGGCTCCTTTAATCCCGGCGACATCGCCATCGGAAACCTCAAGCACTTCAGCTTTAAAGCCTTTGCGTTCAATCCAGCGCAAATACATACGTAACAACATACTCGCCCAGTCTTGCGCTTCGGTACCGCCAGAACCGGATTGGATCTCCAAATAACAATTATTCGCGTCCATTTCGCCGGAAAACATACGCTGGAATTCCAACTTATCCAGCTTAACACCCAAGCTGTCTAACTCGGCCTTCACCTCGTCAACCATCGCCTCGTCCTGCTCGGCTTCCGCCATCTCCAGCAACTCGGCGCAAGCGGCCAACCCATCGCTTAAGCTATCAAGGGTTTCCACGATATTTTCAAGCTGAACCTTTTCTTTACCCAAGCTTTGCGCGCGCTCTGGTTTATCCCAAATTTTCGGGTCCTCTAATTCACGCGATACTTCCACCAAACGCTCGGCTTTGCTATCGTAGTCAAAGATACCCCCTAAGCACGTGACTACGCGCTTGGAAATCTTCAATAAGGTTATAAATCGGATTAAGTTCCATTTTGACTGACACTACAAAAATTTAAACCGCGAATCATAGCATTTTTGCACCCTTTTGTCGTTAAGGTTTCACCAACTTGGCCGATACCTAAAGTGAGATTCTAAGCATTAAAAATAAAAAAACCTACAAAACCCCGACCGGAAGGAGAATACCATGTCCATACAACCTACAACCACCAGTACGCAAGCCTATCAAAGCACTGCTCGACTGGATGTTCACAGTGCAAAAACAGAAAAAACTGCAACCAACCCAAATGAAACAGAAATTCAACAGAACGTAAGCCAAGAAACATTAAAAATTCAAACCCAGGCCAGCCTTATCCAACACCTATTTGGTGAAGGTGCGCCCAAAGATGAAAACGCGTTACGCATTTTATTTCAAGAAACCGTAGATAAACTAAATGAAGTACTCGCGCCTGAACTCGGACCAAACGCGATCAGCGAAGAAAAACTCGCCGAACAAGGTGGCATGGAATACTGGTCGCCTGAAAACACCGCCAACCGAATCGTCCAAGGTACCGTAGGCTTTTTCGAAGCCTACAAAACCTCCAACCCCGATCTGCAAGGCGAAGCCTTGTTAGACAAGTTTTTATCCGTCATTGGTGGTGGCATTGAAAAAGGCTTTGAAGAAGCCGGTTCGATATTAAAAGGCTTTGGTGTCTATGAAGGCTCAATCAAAGACAATGCCGAAAAAACCTACGAACTCGTACAAAAAGGTCTGCAAGATTTTCGCCAACAACAAATGGAACAAATGGGACTAAGTTCCAACCCTTCACAACAAACACCGGCTTAATACCCCGATCGGCGATAGCGGCAGTCGGCCGCATCGCCATCACCATTTTATCCCCCACACCCCTGTCATATTGATACAATCTGCGCTTTTAACATCGACAGGAGACGACCATGACTCTCAACCAGCTTATCACCCAACTTCAACACCAGCCCGGCGATTTCAAAACCGTTATCGACACGATTGACCAGCACTACGACTTCACCCCTACCGCATTTCGCAATGGCGATACCCACAACGCCGCTGGTCAAAATAACGGATCATGCAAACTATTTGCCTTCGCCAAACACCAACAGCTCGACGAACAAACCACGCTTAATGCCTTTGGCGCCTACTATACACAAGACGTTCTTGCACACCCGCAAGGAGATGACCATCAAAACATACGCAACTTCATGCGCTACGGCTGGGCTGGGATTGAATTTGAGGGAGATGCCCTTACCCCCAAACACAGCACTACCGAGAACAACTAAATAGACACTTAGCAGGCCTGCTAATCTCTCGCAACGCGACTAATGCCAAATTAAAACGCAGAATTAAGCCGTCTTATTCTAAAGCCTGTTAGATACTTGACGCCTTCGCATCTTCTTGGCTCAAAAACAAATGCTTAACAAACACCAGATCCATAGGGTTTGTTAAGCCCACAGAACATTTTGCACACGCGCCCCAATAAAAACGCCTCGCGGATTTCACAACCCACCGAGGCGCATCACTCTACTCTGTGGCGTATTAAGCTTGATGAAGCTGCTTCACCAACGCCAAATCGACATAACTTTGACCTTTAGCATCGCCGCTCAATACCTCAAACGCCTGCCCCGGCTCGCCCAAATCGCTTAACACCAAGGTCGCGCCGCTAAAATCATCAGCAGCCGTATAACCATTAATGGTAATAATCGTTTTCACACCCGCGCCCAACGACGACAAAATGCCATTGCGTGAATCTTCGAACGCGATCGCTTGCGCTGGCGACAACTGCATTTTGTCCAATGCCCAATGATAAATATCGGGTGCAGGTTTTTTCGCTGGCACAATGTCCCCTGCCGCAATCACCTCAAACCAACTCATCGCATCCGGTGCAAGCGCATTTTCCAATAACGCACTCACATTTTCCGGCGTCGTAGTAGTCACCACCGCCATACGCATCCCCGCCGCACGCGCTTCACGAATTAAACGCGCGACTCCCGGGCGTAGCGGTACTGCGCCTTGTGCCATTAACGCGGTATAAAAATCCGTTTTAGAAGCGTGTAATCCCTTGACAAAATCATCAAAATCAGCTGGTTTAACAAAAGCCGTATTAAATTTATCTAGATAAAACTTAATTCGCTCTTTGCCCCCTGTCACCGCTAACAAATCGGCATACAAAGTCTCATCCCAATGCCAATCCAAACCCGCTTTTTCAAACGCCAAATTAAATGCCACTCGATGACCGTCTTTTTCGGTATCGGCCAACGTGCCATCCACATCAAACAACAACGCTTCTAATGCCGCCATAAACTATCCTTTTAGTATCAAAATCCAGTTGCATTTTGCGTTAAAAACACCCTAAATTCAACCCCGACCGAGTTTTACTGATTTATTCACAAAATGCACAAAACTCAAATACCACCAGACGCGCGCCGTAAAAACAACCATCAGACTACCAAAAACGCACATAACACAACCATCACAGCCAGCAATCACTTGTTAAGCGCAGCAAAACCTGTTATAAAATCGCGTTTGCATTTTGCCAAGCATGGGACAACCAAAAATTTAACGCGCTCAACCACCTTGTCCCAAATGGATTGCGCGTATCCGCTAAATATAAAAATAACTTTGGAGAATTCAATGGATCAGCCGAGTACTTTTATTGAAGACTACCCTTCTTACGTTGCGCAAGAAGGCGAAGAGTACATGAGTCCACGCATGAAAGAGCATTTCAAAAACAAATTGCTAGCTTGGAAAAAGCAGCTCATGGATGAGGCCGAATCGACCGTATCCCATTTACGCTCAGACTCATCGACTCCGGCCGACCCAAACGATCGCGCCACACA
>JAVETW010000039.1:0-24140 GCA_034005865.1 Thiomicrospira sp.
GAAAAGTCAGTGAGTTTAGCTCAACTGGCTTTTCATGCCTAGATTGCACTTATTATCCGAAACCAAGCATTAAGTATGCCAATAAACTATAAAACTGATGTTTTATATCGTTAATTTCATTGATTAAATTAATATAACACCATGTTATTATTAGATTTAATTTCAATCCTTAGCATTTCATGAGGTTTAAATTATGGCGACTACACCACGCTTTTTAGATCCTGTGTGAACGCATCCAAACTAAGCATTATTCTAAACGCACTGAGCAGGGTTAGGTTGAAAATCTGACACGGGCGAAAAAACACTGCGTTTGCCCGTCGTTTCAACAAAAACTAGAGTCCGTCAATTACTTAAAAATGTTGCACTTTATTCATCAGCGTCACACCAGGCCTGGTTGCATTAAGCACCGCGGTCATAGGGTTAAAACCTATATCCCCGATATTAAAAAATCGATTGCCGCCAATATGTCTGATCTGAAATGCGCGAGATCAACGCCATCACTGCCTAATTGACGCCGTGTTATTCCTGCCATGTCCTGCGTCATCGGGGTATAAGACTCGCCTTCAATCAATACGACCCGATTCAGCTTGGATAACCGAAAACCGGCTACTAGATCGGATGGGCTCAACGGAATCACGACGGTGCTTCGTAACTCAGCAAGCAAATCATTTTGGATATCTAACAGATAGGGATATTGCTTTGACGTAGATGCGTTTTGATTTTTGTAGGCAACAAATTGATGCATTAAAACTTCCGCACACTATCACTGAATAAACCATTCTGCTCAAGGTGTTGGTTGTAAGCTTGAATGCGATCCGCATTTTCTTGTTGCCATTGTTGGCGCTCGTGCTCTTGCAGTTTTGCAATTAATGCCTGTTCTAGGGTTGCAGATAAGTTTATCTTTAGGCTTTTTGCTTTCGCTAATAATTCCGCATTTAAACTAACATTCGTTGGTTTTTTCGGGATTACTGGATTGATGTCTAAACTCATTTTGTTGTCCTTTCGCGGCTCTATGTGCATAGCTTATGCGCATAGGCCTTGTTAAGCAAGGTTGCAAACCAATTAAATGAAGAAATATGAAGTCTGCAACGCATTATCAAGTGCCTGCTTTTTTAATTAAGACGATTGCCGTACAATCAAACTAAACCAAACTTATCTTGGAATAATGCCATGCACGCGGTCAATATGTTTGAAGCCAAATCTCAGCTTTCTAGACTGATTGAAGCGATTGAAAGCCATCAAGAAAAAGAGATTATTATTGCGCGCCACGGTCGTCCGGTTGCCAAGCTGGTACCACTTAATACCACGCCTGACACCGCACTCAGAATTGGCGTAGCGAAACATCTGATCATTCCCGATGATATTGATGCTCATAACGACCAGGTCGCCAAGCTGTTTTTAGGACATGACTCATGACACGCAAATTGAAAAATACGGCAGTATGGTCTTAATGGTTTAGTTAGAAATTTAAAAGAAACCGCAAAGCCCGACCATCACATATCGCGCATGGCAAGTAGGTGCGCAAGATCCAACTCTTGTTGCCGAAAAGCCTGATAGCGCTCAATGTCCAGCACCACATACTTGTTTTTTCCACGAACATTGATAATAAGCTCATCCGCCTTTTCGAGCATACTGCCTAAAAAAGCCACACCTTTTGTTTTCACATCATTTGCGGTAACAATCATAAACATACTCCCAGTCGTACTTTTAATCGCATTTTGGCATAAAGTACACATTGAAACACCCTCCCGCTATGGATGTTCGGATTGTTGTATTAAACTATGCCAACCGTGCCGTAAGTTGGCGTGAGTTAGCGCTGGCCAAACACTTTTTTTAGTAGATCAGTGGTTTGCTCAACCGGGTTTTCACGAATCTCGGCCTCTTTTTGTCCAAGATAATAAAACAAGCCATCCATGCCTTTTTCGGTGGTATGACCAATTAAGTCGGCTTTAATATCCGGCACAAACGGTGACTTTTTATATTGCGCTATAGCTTGGTCATATACCCTGACCGCCCCCACTTCGTTCAGCGTTTTCTCGATAATCGGGCGCATCTGCTGCTTCAAGTCATCACTGGTTTTTTCGCGCAAAAACTGCGTCGCTGAGTCATTCGAACCATGATAAAGCGCCTGCACATCTTCAAAAGTCATCGACGAGATGGCATTGACAAACAAGGCTTTGGCTTTCGGTGCCGCTAATTCAGCCGCCTCATTAAGTTTAAGTTCCAACTCTTCGGTATAACGCCCCATGCCCACCCTTGAAAGCACGGCATCAACACGCTGCATTTGTTCCGGTAAGGGAATTCGAATGAGACTATCGTGGGCATAACCGCCGGCGGCACTCAGTTGCGCGACCACCTTTTCTGAACCGATATTCAAGGCCTGACGAAATGCTTGAGCCAATTCTTCATTTGAAAAACCGGTTAATTGACTGGTCGCTTGATTCACATCTTGAGTTTGCATAACCTCCGAAGCCGCTTCTTTTGCCTTAGACCACCAACTAGCTTGCGCAGTCATCGCCACACCAGCCAAACCCACCGCTAAACCTAACGCCAACTTATTAACCATTACCCACTCCTTAGTACTTTTAGACACTTATGACCACACGATTATACATGGCTAACAAAAACCAATCTAAAAGTGGGTGTCTTTTAATTATTTGAATTCCAGTGGTAAAATCCGCCCTACATGAAAACAAACGAATTAAGCTCAAACAAACTTGAAAAAAATTAATAGCTAAAACCCGGAAAAACCCATGCTCGAAATCAAACACCTTAAAACCCTTGATGCGCTGGCGAAGCACGGCAATCTGGTGAAAACCGCTGATGCTTTGTTTATGACGCAATCGGCGCTGTCGCATCAGATTAAACAGCTTGAAGACAGTGTGGAACTCAAATTGTTTGAGCGCAAAAGCCAACCGCTGCAATTCACGCCTGCGGGGAAATTGCTGTTGCAACTGACGCAACAGGTTTTGCCGCAGTTCCAACACACCGAAAACCAACTTAAACGCCTCGCCGCCGGTGAACAAGGTCGGCTTAAAATTGGCGTGGAATGTCATACGTGTTTTGAATGGTTATTGCCGCTGCTGCGCCCTTATCAAGCGCAATGGCCGAATGTCGATGTGGATATTGCCGGACGCTTGAGCAATCTCGCGCTGCCCAGCCTGCTGAAACATGAACTGGATTTGGTGATTACCTCCGACCCGCTTGAAAGCGACGAATTGAAGTTTGAGCCGTTATTTAGCTATGAAATTCAATTAGTATTGCCGCCGAATCATCCGCTCAACACCGCGCCCCATAACCAGGCCTGGTTGCAACCGCAGGACCTGCAAAACGAAACCCTGATTTGCTATCCGGTGAATGAAGACAAGCTCGATATTTTCCGCCAGTTTCTAACCCCGCACAACCTGCGGCCAAAAGCCACCGAACACACCGATATGACGCTGATGATGTTGCATCGTGTTGAAAGCGGACGCGGCGTGTGCGCCCTGCCAAAATGGTTGCTCGATACCCAAGAGGATTTTAAACACCTGCCGCGCAAACGCCTCGGCCAACACGGCCTTTGGTCAACCCTTTACGCCGCCACCCATGCTGCAAACAATGCCCAACAATCGCCCTATATCCATGATTTTATCGACCGCATCAAACAAACCATGGGGCAATAAGCCAATCAGCAGGCCTGCTAGTTACACACTCAAAAGCTTAAGCTAGGAAATACTTAACCGAACGGCCTTTGCCTTGAATTTGCAAAACACCCAACTCAACCAATTCGGTTAAATCACGCGCGGCCGTGGCATCAGACGTGCCGACCAGATTTTTGTACTTTCGCCGTGCGATGCCTTCATCAAAATCATCGGTTTCCAACAAGCGCACCAATAATTTCCGTTGGCGCTCGTTAAATGTTTTTTCGCGGTACTGATCCCAAAACTGCGTGGTATAACGCACTTTCTCCAATCGCCGCAAACTGTTTTGTGCCGCCGCTTGCACACAATTTAAAAACCAAACCATCCATTCGGTTAAATCGCCGTCACCTTTTTGCGTTTTTTCCAGCACATGATAATAATCGGATTTCTGACGCGCCATTTCACTGGAAATAGAATACAACCGAATATCGGTATGATCGGCACGCGCCAAACAGCGTTCGGCCAAAATACGCGATAAGCGTCCGTTGCCGTCGTCAAAAGGGTGAATGGTTACAAACCAAAACTTCGCAATCGCCGCCTTCAAATAATCGTACACCGGATAATCCACCATCGACTCATCTTGATTGAACCAGTCAATAAATTCATCCATATAAGCTTCAACGCAGGCGCGTTGCTCACAGGGGGCTTGAAAATGCACCACTTCCTTGCGGCCAAAATGCCCGGACACCACCGCCATCGATTCATCCCGATAATCGCCCAGCGTGATTTCTTTTAGCCTGGGCGTTTCGATAAACAATTGCGCTTGCCAATGTTTTAGTTGCGCATGATCAAGTGGCTGATCCGCATTACGAACCGCCTCCAAGAAGACTTGCGTAAAGGCTTCGTAGCGTTTGTCTGTCGGTTTCGCATCCGGCAAACCCAAATGACGGGCAATACTTGACCTCACCGAATCTCGATCAAGTACCTGTTGTTCAATGAGAGAGGTGGACAAGGTTTCATCCAGCAACACTTGACTCTCAAACGCCAAACGTTTTTCCGGTGAAAGTTGATTTGCAAGGGTAATTAAAGGCGCAACCGCCCTGACCGCACTCAATAAAGACGGCATCACCTGCGCCTGATCAAAAGACCAGTTCGGCCAATTTGCCTGTTGCCATACCCATTTTTGCACCATAATTAGACCTGCATGATACGATTAGTTGAGTCAATTGTATCAATATATGAGTCGATTAGAGCGGAAATCATCTCAAACGGCTTTGTGCAGGCACTTGCATCATGCCCTTAGGCGGTTAAACAGAAAGTTGATAGTCGGAAATCAAAGACTCTAGCGGAATATTCAAACCCTGATGAAGTTTGCGAATCATGCTCAGCGATAAACGACGTTTACGATTAAGCACTTCGCTCACACGACTGCGCTGTCCCAACATAGGCGTTAAATCCGCATCGGACAGGCCTGGTTGCTCCATGCGAAACTTAATAGCTTCTATGGAATCAGGTGCTTCAATCACATACATTTTAGATTCATACGCATCCACCAAGGTAATCAACACCTCCAACTCATCCCCCGCATCCGTTCCAGGCTGGGCATCAAACAGTGAATCAATCCGACTCAAGGCATCTTGATATTCACCCGTTGTTCTAATCGGCTTTATTTTCATAAATAACCCCCTTCTAAATAGTTGCGACATCAATCTTAACGTATTGTTTATTGTGAATGCCATAACGCAAAACAACTAGGCCTGCGCCCATTTGTTGAACAGAGGTCGTACGCCTGTCACAACCACTTACGCACCTGTTTGCAATAAGCTTCATAAGCCGTTCCGAATTTATTCAGCATCCATTTTTCTTCTAATGCGATATACCATTTATCCACAATCAGCAGAAACACAACATACAGCGCAAACAGCGGAACACTTGCCCCAAACAACACGACAAACCCCAGCAAGGCCACCGCAAAACCCAAATACATCGGATTTCTGGAATACTTAAACAATCCCTCCGTCACCAACTCACTTGGCTCGTCAAACGTCATAAAATTGGTATTGCGCTTTTTGAACAGGTTTTTGGCCGAAATCGACACGCCTAAACCGATCACAACGAAGGCCAAGCCCACGAAATTGTAAGGATAGATAGCGATAGGGGCAGAGCTAAACCCCGCACAAACGCCCATTAGAACCACAAAAACAACAAATAACGCAGGGGGTAATAACGTCTTCATAAAAAAGCCTCCAAAATTGAAGGCCTCATTCTAAATCCAGAAAACGCCAACCGCCTTAACCTATGTTAAGCCCATTTCACGCCGAATCCGCGACAAACTCACATCCGTTATGCCGAGATACATCGCCACATGCTTCAGCGGGATCAACTCACCGTCTGCGCCAAACTCCTGCAAAAACTGCACATAACGTTGCTTCGCGCTTAACAATAACAACCCCGCCTCACGCTTTTCTTTCTTCAACACCAAACGCTCATACAACGTTAAGATAAAAGCCATCCAACGAGGGCTATCGCTTGCAAGCTTCTGCAAATCTTCATACCGAATCGACGCCGTAACACAAGCCGTCAAAGCCTGAGTATAAAACGGACTCGTCTGCCCCTCAATCAACGAGGTCATGCTGGCAAACGCTCCACCTTTGCTAACCAACGACTTATTACGCTCACTACCATCCTGATCGACATAAAAATATCGGCCAATGCCCACCAAAACAAAATGAATCGTCTGCACAGAATCACCTGCGCAGAAAATATAATCCTTCGGCTCAAAACAATGAAACCTAAACAAACCAAGCGACCGCTCTAGTTCATCATCCGCAAACGGCACAACCTGACAAAGAAACGCGCGCAACAAATTCTCATGTAAAAGTGCCATAAATCACGCCCTGAAATGCATAAAAACCGCCTAAAAACCACCAGGCCTGATGGTTACGTAAACTCCCACAAATAAATACCAAGCTTACCGACTGATTTGGTCAGACCCCTTTAAAACAAGTGTGTCAGAATAATTTTTCGTAACAAACATTGTCGTTACTATCTTTTTGTTAATCGTTTAACTGAAACAATTGTCTGCCAAATTAAAACAGAAAAAATTACATTAAATAATAGTGAGATAAATTCAAGTCCTTCAATTAATAACTTATTGATAGGTGTAATTGTAGAGATTACTGAATTAAAGCCTTGCCATAAACAAACTATACATGAGCCTCTAAAATAGTTATAAATATCAATAGGCAGAGTTTCAAAAAATATGTTTTTTTCAATAGACAACAGAAGGAGCGAATAAAAAATAGCCATCAAAGCAATCCAGCGAATTGGTTTAAAATAACTTTGCCCAAAGTCTGAAAATTTTTCATTTAATGTAAAAACAAGTGCCTCACCTGAGTTCCACCACTTACCCTGTAGTTCTTGTTTATACTTTTTCATCTCATAAGCAAAATAACGATTTGCATCAACATGGTTACCAATACTATCAAGTGAAAACTTAATAAGCCGAAATGCTTCTCTAGATGTATTTTCTGGACATATTTTTCCTAACCCAGAAAAACTTGGGGGAGAACCAAAGGTTACAGAATTAATATTAAGACCTGACAAAAAACTCGTTGCACCAAAATCGGCTCCTTTTACAAAAGCGATATTTTCAAATATTGCCGATTTTGTTTTTTGTGACTTTTCAGAATTGAAACTACTATTAGTAAATACTGCAGAACCTAAAAACTCTAACTCCGAAAATTTAATCTCTCCCTCAAACTGACATAAAGATGCCTTAAAAGTTGAGTGAAAAATACTTCCGTAAAAGTGAACATTTTTAAAACTAGAGAATGGAGACAGCTCAAATTGAGACTTGAATTCACAATTTTTAACAATCAGATTGGCATTCTTAAACAGTGTTTTTGTGAACAGCTTTTCTTCAAAGTATAGCCCTGAAAGTTTAATATTACCCTCAATGCAACACGCCCTAAATTGCTTAGCACTGATTTGACTTATTCTTTGATCTTCTTCAGCTCCTCCAATTAAATTTCGGCTTATACCTTTTTCAAATTTGCAAAAATCATAGACTGATTTTTCATGATAAGCAGGGGCATAATTTTCTAAAATCCAGTTCTTTTTAAAATTACACTTATAAAATGAAACCCTAGGTTTAAAGCTCTGGGGAGTTTCCAGACTTTGAATGTCAAAATCACATTCATTAAAATACATTGAATTACATAGTAAAGAAAGTCGTTGAAAAATCTTACTACTTAAAATAGATTCACCAAACGCATAGTTTGAAAATGCAGCATTAAACGTCTCAACTATTTTTACAAAATCCTCATCTTCCATCAATTCAATATCCAACCAATACCCGCTGTTCTCAGACCCTATATATCCTGATTTTAAAATGCCTTCTTTAAAAGATTTTTCTTTAACTTTTTCTACATAAGGGACTTCCTGATCATGAGTTCTTTCAGGGGGATTTAAAAAACTAAACTGTTTTTCAATTCTAGAAACAAGCTGACTAATAAAATCATCTATTAAAGCGTAGGCATCTGCCGTTTTTAAATCATGCAACTTTAGATCACAAGCTGTATTTATCAACATTAAATTACCTCTTCTCTAAATAAAAATCAGAATCTATGTGCAGTAAGCCAACCTAAAACAAGGCTTGAATATAGTAGATGGTAGCATCGAAGTTCGCTCGCTATTGGGGAATTGTTCAAACACAACACCTCCACGTAAAACTACTACTTCACTACTAACGCATTTTACAATAAACATAAACCACCAGGCCTGGTTGTTTTGTCTTATTTATTTCTCAGTAGTTTTATTTCATTGACGATTTTCAAAAGTGCCCATTCGGTTTGGCGGTTCCAGTCTACGGCGCAGGATAGGCGTAGGCAGTGATTGTAGTTTTCGGTGGTGGTGAAGATGCGTCCGGGCGCGATGCTAACGTTTTGCGGGATCAGGCGTTTGGTGAGTTCAAAGGTGTCGATCTCGAACGGCAGTTCGACCCACAGCACAAAGCCGCCTTTGGGGCGGGTGACTTTGGTGCCTTGTGGGAAGAGTTCGATAATGGCGGCGGTCATGCGGTCGATGGCGAAGGCGTATTGCGGGCGCACGCGGGTGAGGTAGCGTTCGAATTTGCCGGATTGCAGAATCTCAGTAACCGCGAGTTGGGCAATCGATGAGGTGGCGAGATTGGACGCATATTTAAAATATTCCAACTTGTCATAATAGCGTTTGGACGCAACCCAGCCGACACGCAGGCCTGGTGATAGGGTTTTAGAAAAAGAAGACGCGTAAATCACCCAATCGTCTTGATCAAAGGCTTTTAGCGGTTTGGGGCGGCGTGTGCCGTGGGTGATTTCGCCATACACATCGTCTTCGATCATCGGGATTTGGCGCTTGGAAAGCAGTTCAACCAATTGCTGTTTTGCCTGATCCGGCATGCTTAATCCCAACGGATTGCTGAAACTCGGCACGAGCACACAGGCTTTTATCGGCCATTGATCGAGCGCCATTTTAAGCGCGGGAATCGACATGCCGGTATCGGGGTCGGTGGGGATTTCAATCGCTTTCATGCGTAAGGAATGGATGACTTGCAACAGACCGTAAAAGGTCGGCGATTCAATGGCAATCACATCGCCCGGTTCCGCGCAGGCGCGTAATGCGAGGCGCAAGGCTTCTTGACATCCGTCGGTAATCACCATGTCTTGCGGTGTGATGTCGCACCCATTGCCGACCATACGGCGTGCGATTTGTTGACGCAGTTCAGGCAGGCCTGGTGGAAATTGGTAATCGTTGACTTCGGCGGGATGCGTTTTTGCGACCTGTCGAAACGCTTGGGTCACGAGATGCGTCGGTAAAAAACTTTGCGCCGGCACCGCCGCGCCGAATTGCACCATTTTCGGGTTATTGGCGGATTTAACCAGGTGCAATACCATTTCTTGTCCGCTGACCAAGGTTGGAATCGTGTTGGGGCGCGTGGGTTCGGGTGTGGTGATGGCCTCGGCCATTTGGCGTTTAACGTAAAAGCCCGACTTGGGACGCGACTCGATATAGCCCATCGCTTCAAGTTGATAATAGGCGGATACGGCGGTCGCGACACTGACACCTTTATCGGTCGCTAATTGGCGCACCGATGGCATTTTATCGCCCGGTCGATACAGGCCTTGTTTGATTTGATCGGCCAAATCTGAGGCCAGGGTTTGGTATAAAAATTCGTTCGCCATCGAAAATAATCCCGCTTATTCCTCCCGTTATTTAACCACCAAACCCAACTCCCCAAGCAATACAGTTTACGTTTTTTTAATCATAACAGAGCTTCAATCGCTTTTTCTGTACTGCTTTTATTTTCAATTTCTAATTCTGTATTGAGGTGCATTCAAACCGTAAACTGGATTCTCAAAGCGAGGGTTTGAGATGTCGAAATTTTGGTCAACATTGTGGTTAAAACTGAAGCCCGTTTTAGGCTTGATGATTTGGGCGTCTGTCGTGTTGTGGCTGGTTTGGCTATTATCAGACAAGTCTGTTAATCCTAACCACCAGGCCTGGTGGTGGCATATTAAGTGAGGTTAAGAATGAGCGAATATGTTTGGTTAAATGGCGAACTAACTCTTTTAGAAAACGCAAAGATTTCCGTGTTAGACCACGGGGTTTTGTACGGCGATGGCGTATTTGAAGGCTTGCGTGTTTATCACGGACGACCTTTTATGCTGGCCGAGCATATACAACGTTTGATGCAGTCGGCTCACGCGTTATTATTGCATATGCCCTACTCCGAGGAGCAATTGCACCAGGCCTGCTTAACTCTGATTGAGCGCAATGGTTTGGCTGATGGCTATATTCGTTTGGTGGTCACGCGTGGCGAAGGTTCACTAGGGTTAGACCCGCGTAACTGTACCCAACCAAACGTGTTTATTCTGTATCGTTCGTTAAAAATGAGCGATAACCGAATTCAACAACAAGGCGCCCGTTTAATCACCGCTTCGGTACGTCGTACGCCAAGCGATGTGCTTGATCCAAAAATCAAAACACTGAATTATTTGAACAATATTCTGGCAAAAACCGAGGCGAATTTAGCGGGTATGGACGATGCCTTGCTGTTAAATCACGCCGGCCAAATTGCCGAGGCCAGTGCGGCCAACCTGTTTATCGTCAAGGGGGATACGTTGCGCACACCGCCGACTTACGCAGGGGCGTTGCAAGGCATTACACGCGATATACTGATTGAACTGGCAAAAATGCTGAAATTTGAAGTACAGGAAACACCGATGACACTTTATGATGTTTATAATGCGGATGAGGCGTTTTTAACCGGCAGTGGAGCCGAGTTGATTCCAGTCGCTGAAGTAGATGGTCGCCGTTTACGCCAAGCACCAGGTCGGGTGTTTAACCAACTCAAGCAGGCCTTTATCGAAAAAACTCAGGAGATGGCATGAACTTATTGCAAAATTTCGTTTGGCAAGCGCAATACAACCAGACCATGAACCGACAGTTTTTTGCCGCGTGTGATCCGATAAGCGATGCGGATCGAAAGCGCGATTTAGGCGCGTTTTTTAAGTCGATTCACGGCACACTGAACCATATTTTGCTGGCGGATAAGGTGTGGATGGGGCGCATTCAAAACCAACCGTTTGCAGTAAAAAGTTTGGATCAGATTTTGCATGACGACTTTGACGATCTACGCACCGAACGCGAACGCACGGATCAGCGGATTCTGGACTTCGTCGCATCCTTATCCGAGGCCGACTTGTCGAGCACCATTCGCTATACCAGCATTGCCAAACAGATTGAGAACGCCTTGGCGTTGGATCAGATTCTGACGCACCTTTTCTTGCATCAAACCCACCATCGCGGCCAGGTTACGACGCTGATTGGTCAGTTGGGGTATGATTTCGGCGACACGGATATTTTATGGTCGAACCCGTTTTATACGGACTAAGGAAACACTATGGGTCAGAAGTTTGAAGCGTTAAACAACAAACTGACGGATTTTATCCAACAGCAAAAAATCTATTTTGTCGGCACCGCCACCAAAGACAGTCGCGTGAATGTGTCGCCCAAGGGTATGGATTCTCTGCGTGTGCTTTCGCCGAATCAAGTGGCTTGGTTAAATGTCACCGGCAGCGGTAATGAAACCGCCGCCCATGTGCAACTACAGCCGCGTATGACACTGATGTTTTGTGCGTTTGAAGGCGCGCCATTGATTTTGCGTTTATACGGCACGGCGAAAGTGGTGCACCGCCAAGACCCGCAATGGAATGAATTGTATCGCCTCTTTCACCCCCTTCCCGGCGCACGTCAGATTTTTGTATTGGACATTGATTTGGTGCAAACCTCTTGCGGTATGGCGGTGCCGTTTTTTAATTATGTGGAAGAACGCGAGCAATTAAACGAAGTCACCGCCAAACTCGGTGAAGACGGCATACAGCAATACTGGATTAAGAAAAACCAAACCAGCTTAGACGGCTTGCCGACGCATATTGTTGAAAAGAGTATTTTGTGATGCCGCATTAAAGCACCCTGTGTTCAGTTTTATGTTGACTACCCGCTCACTTGTTCAATAATAAATTCTGTTCATTATTTTTGAACATGCTATTATTATGAACAAACTCCTTCTGAGCCGCCGTTTTATGAACAATTTTGATACGAATAACAACCTGATTGAAAAAGCGATGGATGCCTTTATCCAGCAGACGGCAATGCGCATCGCGTTAAAAGAAACGGTTGTAAAAAATGACATTATTTGGGGTCGGGCCGTTATTGAGAAACAGGTGTTTGATCTGTTTCTCAAACCATCACTTACCAGTCAAAACCTGAGTGCCGTGCTCTATGAGCTGAGTCAAAAAGACACGCAAACACCTTTGCTGTTGGTCACACGTTATCTCAACCCTAACTTGGTTGATAAATTGAGGGAGGCAGGTGTTCAGTTTATTGATAGCGTGGGGAATAGCTTTATTCATCAACCACCCTTACACGTTTTTATTAAAGGCAACAAGGCGATGGAAAAACCTATCTCCGTTCAAAACGGTCGCGCCTTTCAATATTCGGGTTTAAAAGTGATTTTTGCTTTTTTACAAAACCCCGAACTCATTGACGCCAGCTATCGTGATATTGCCGAACACGCGCATGTCGCATTGGGCAGTGTAGGCGGGATCCTGTCCGATTTAATGGTGCAGGGATATATTCAGCAATCGGCCAAAAAAAGAATCCTAGTCAATAAAACTTCATTGTTACAGCGTTGGGTAGAGGATTATCCTATTCTGAAACAAAAACACTATTTGGGCACCTTTACAACTGAAGATGATAACTGGTGGAAAAACATTCAACTTGCGCAATATGAGGCTTTATGGGGAGGGGAAATCGCGGCGCAATGCTATACCCAATATTTACAGGCAAAAGATGGCGTGGTGTATATCCATCCAAAACAGTTGAACGCATTTGTGAAAGACGCGCGTCTTAAAAAGCGTAAAACGGAAGATGAAGACGCTATTCGAATCGAATTGATTGAACCCTTCTGGCGATTAGAATCAGAGCAGGCAGACAGCCGACTCGCCCCCGCGTTGTTGGTGTATGCCGATTTAATCCATTCCAAAGATGCCCGCAACCTAGATACAGCAAAGCGATTATATGAACAGTGGCTTAATTGATATACGCGGCAAATTGCCGCAAGGATTGGTAACCGTTTATCGACAGGTTCAAAATATCGCTGACCAGTTGCAACTGGATGTCGTGGTCGTCGGCGCGATGGCACGAGATTTAGTGTTAGTGCATGGTTTTAATGCGCGTTTGGAACGCGGTACACGGGATATTGATTTTGCGGTGCACGTGGCCGACTGGTCATCATTCCATAAACTCAGTGAAAAACTGATGGTTTCCGGCTTTAAAAGGGCCGATAAATTGGCGCATAGATTTTATGTAACGCTTCAAGACGGCATGGATTGGGAAGTTGATATTATTCCTTTCGGGGATTTGGCGGATGCGGAGAAAAAGATTAAATGGCCGCCTGACGAATCCATCATGATGTCAGTTCTGGGTTTTGATGAAGCGTTTGACAATGCTTTAACCGTGCAAATGGGCGAAATGTCCGCAAATTTTATGATGAAGGTCGTTTCACCAGCGGCCATGTCCATTTTAAAGCTCATCTCTTGGCTTGAACGTGAACCGATCATTCGCAAAAAAGACGCTCAGGATTTGCGTTACCTAATGAAAACCTACAGTAAGATTCCCATCATTTTGGATAAGATGTACGACCAAGGCTTTATGGAAGCGCAAGATTGGGATGAAGAGCGCGCATCCGCGATGGCGCTAGGTTTTGATGCAAGAAAGATTGTCAAACAGCAAACTTATGACTTCTTATATGCCCAGCTTTTTTCTAAATCGGAAAAATTGGATGTATTGATGCGCGAAATGGTTATGCAACCTGTGGCGTTTGATTATGACGTTTCGGAACTTAAAGTTTATATAGATGCTTTTTTCAATCGAACCAAGATCGAGTAGCAAAAATGCCTACCTATTCAGAGCATGTGCAAGAGAGATTAAATGACTGTTGATAACAATCACCACAACCCTGAACAAGCGATTTTAGAATCCTGGGATACTAATGCACAGGCTTGGACGCAGGCGGTGCGTAATCGTGAAATCGAAAGCCGAAATCGCGTGACCAACCGAGCGATTGTCGATGCGATTTTGGCGCAGGATTTTCAATCCATGCTGGATGTTGGTTGCGGTGAGGGCTGGCTGATACGCGAAATTGCCAACACTAGGCCTGGTGCAAAGTCCAGTGATTATGTAGGCATCGACGGCAGTAACGACCTGATTCACCAAGCGCAGGACGCCGACCCACACCATACTTATCTGAATCTGACTTATCAGGCGTTAAACATCGACAGCTTACAGCGCACGTTTGATTTAATTGTCTGCAACTTCTCGCTATTCGGTAAAGAATCGGTGGATGATTTGCTGACTCAGCTAAACAACTTGCTGACCGAAAACGGACGGATTTTAATTCAGACTTTATACGTTGCGGATGAAGATATTGGATGGCAATCCGGATCGTGGCAAGGTTTTTCCGAACAGTTTACCGACCCGGCGCCCTGGTATAAACGTAACCACCAGGCCTGGTTGCAAACCTTTGAACAAGCAGGCCTGGTGGTTAGCGAGCACCACACTACCCAAGACCCCGACAGCCTGCAAACTTGTTCAGTGATATTTAATCTCATTGCATCAAAATAAGAAAACGTTGATAAAACGGCTTAATAAGCCGCCCAATAAACCTTGTCTTTTCTAGGCTAGATATATAATCAGATTTAGACTTGGCTTCCTAAAAGGAGTATGCAATGCAACCTATTACATCACAAGAATGGCAAAGCCTACCCGAGCATGCGCAACGTGAGCTACATGACTTCTTTTTATTTTTGAAGCAAAAGTACGCCAATAACCAAGACGCAATAGAAACTCGCGCCTTCTCAAACCACAGTGCAGAATGTGTAGAAGATTGGCTTGATGCTGAGGAAGCGAGACAATGACCGACACCCGCATTTGTTTTATCGGCGATTCGTTCGTTAATGGCACGGGCGATGAAACGATGCTCGGTTGGGCGGGACGCTTGTGTGCCGATGCGCGTCAAAAAGGCCATGACATTACCTATTACAACTTGGGCATTCGCCGCAATACGTCAACGGATATTCTGCAACGCTGGCACGAGATTGCGTTACGTCAACAGCCAGATTGCGACAACCGCATTGTACTGTCGTGCGGCGTCAACGACACCACGCTGGAAAACGGCCTGTTACGGGTGGAATTTGAAACGTCTTTGCAAAATATGCGTGATTTATTTGCACGTATGCAGTCCGAACCAGGCCTGGTGATTGGCCCGCCGCCCGTTGATGACGACCGACAAAATCAACGCATTCAAGCCTTATCAAACGCAATGAAATTAGAAGCCGAAAAAGCCGGATTGCCATTTATTCCGCTGTTTGATGGCTTGATTCAAGATAAGGCTTATCTGGCCGAAATCGCGCAAAATGACGGCGCACACCCTACATCATCCGGTTATCAAACCATCACTCGCATTATCTTGAATTCTGGCAAATGGTGGTTTTGACTGTCTATTAATGATCGACGCAGATTTGTTTATTTTTTACCGCCTGCCCGGTTTTATAGGCCAAATACACAATCAACAGCATTAATAACGCATGCAAGAAATAGGCGATGTATTGAAAGCCGATCTGCCCACTGTTCGCCGCCATAATGTAACTGGCAATCACCATCGCCGCGACCGGAAAGGTATAAGCCCACCAAGAAAGCGCAAAGTCGAGTTTGGCGAACTTATGCAGCGACACCAACATCAACAGGGTCATCGCAATGCCAAAGAAATACAGCACCATCGCAAATTGATTGAGCTGATTGTCATTTAACGCCAAATAAGAAATAAAACCGACCGCCGGTGGGGCAATAAAAATAAACAGCGTTGGAATTAAACGTGCCTGCATCGGCGCGTGGAAAATAATACGGTTTATGACCACCGACTTCACCACAATCCAAAAAACCAAACCAATTGAAAAGAAAAACCAGTTGAGCTCCATTGGCGCATGATGTACCCCCGCAATCGGCACGACAATATTACCGACAATCGGAATAAACCACGCCGGACTCGAATGCTCCGGAGTAAAGAAATCGTGATGCACCCAGTTATACAGCACCCAATAGGTGAGTGAAATTTGCATCACTGCGCCGATAATCCATAAACGTTGAGATATTTGCACCAGATCTAACGCGTAAAACGCCACACTCAACAGCAACAGGCTGATACTGATAGCCGGTATAAAATTCATCTTCACCGGATGCTTCATCTCCGCCTTCACTTCCGGAAAAAAACGAATCGTTTTATACAGATAGACACCAAGAAGCACAACCATCAAAATCGCCGCAATAATCACATTGCCAATCGCCACATTCGTAAACATCGGCACGGATTTACTCAAGTGAAGAAACGCGATACTTAAACCAGTCACCCCCATAATCATGCCAAAAAAACTGGCGGGGAAATAGGCTATTCGCTGCAATCCATTAATCATATCTATATCCTCATTAACTTAAATAATATTAAATTATATTTGAAGCAACCTGAAAAAACCATGACTAAAGTATGACGCTACGCTACGCCACGAATTGAATAAGACCGCTTTAATTCTCACTGAAGTCAACGACAACCTAATCGAAGTACCCTTTACAATAACATCCAAATACACATAGACTATCGAACACCAATTAAACACAAATGTCACGTTATCGAACGGCGTTGCTCAGCGTCTTCGGGCTGATTTTATGCCCTCGCCATGCCAATAACCATCGCTAAAAATGGGGGAAAGTTGGATTTTTCAATCAGTTGGATGAATGGCGTTTCGCTGGCTTTGGCGATGTTAGTCATGGCGAGCTTGCCGAGTATCAGCGTGTTTGCGGTGATACTGCGCGCCAGCCAATTTGGTTTTTGGCAAGGCGTCATCACTGCGCTGGGCATTGTCGTGGCGGATATTTTATTTATTGTGCTGGCGTTGTTTGGACTGGTGTGGCTGGTAGAAAATGTGGCGTGGTTGTTTCAGCTTGTGGCCTATGTGGGCGGCGGATATTTGCTGTGGCTAGCTCTGCGCCTTTGGCAGACAAAAGCCCAAATAGCACAACCTCAAAACGCCAACCCTTCCGCCTTGACGAGTTTTAGCTTAGGTTTGAGCCTCACCCTTGCCGACCAAAAAGCGATTTTGTTTTACTTGGGCTTTTTTCCGGCGTTTTTGAACCTAAACCACATCACCCATTGGGATGCAGGCCTGCTAATTATGCTATCGATTTTAGCGGTGGGTTTGCCTAAAATCATCTATGCCTATTTAGCCGCACGTGGATTCAAATTATTAGCGAGCGATAAACAAACGCACCTGTATAAAATCACCGCGTTACTGCTGGCGCTGATTGGCGCGTTCCTTATTATTAAAACCACCGCCCTGTTTTTTGACTAACACCCAATCTAAAAGTGGGTGTTGTGTTTAACTATAAAATCTGCCTTAAAGCTATCAAGCCCCAAACACTTCATCTGCAATAATATTTTTCCCGATTGACAACTCATGCTAAGATGTAAGTCGATAACTTATATGCAAGGGATGGCATGACAATGGAAGCAATCATTCAGGACAATCGTTTATCTGCATCCTTAATCACCCAAGCGGCTAAACGCAAAAAATCGCGTTCAAACCCTTTTATCAGAATCGGTTTTACGTCAGCGAACAACATGGAAATTGACCAAAATATTCGTTCCAACAAAATACCGCTTGAGGTGATTTCAAAACTTAGCAAAGAGCTGGATTTGAATGAGCAACAGGTTTATTCGTTGGTAAATATATCGAGTTCGACTATTTCAAGACGTAAGAAAGAAGGCAAAGGATTAAAGCCTGACGAAGCCGGAAGGGTTTACCGAATAGCCGCCATTATCTCACTTGCGGAGTCAACTCTTGGAGATCACGAACGCAGTATTCGCTGGCTAAAAACACCGGCCAAATTTTTGGGCGGGGCGGTTCCGCTTGAGCTGTTGGAAACCGAAGCCGGAACGGATGAAGTTAGAAACCTTTTGCTTAGAATTGAGCACTCGGTCTATTCGTAATGTTAGTTTATCGTTTAATCAAAGAAAAATACTTGGCTGACCCCTTAAGTGCCGAAGGCGCAGCCAAGGTGGGTGGGCGCTGGAATGCCGAAGGCACGCCCATGCTCTATACCAGCGCCAATGCGGCGACGGCAAAATTAGAAATCTTGGCAGGTGTGAATGAATATGCCACCTTGACAGAATTTAGGCTGGTTTGCATCGAAATTCCGGATGACAAGCTATACAGGATGACCGTTGACGAGCTGGTTAAGGCTCAAAAAACAATGGAAAGTGCGCTGGCTTGGGATGCCGATATACGCCCAGAATTTACGGTGGACATAGGTGAAACATGGTTCAGCAGCATGGAAACCTTGGCATTAGGTGTACCCTCATCGTTAAGCCCCCATGATTACAATATTCTGATCAACACAACGCACCCAGATTTTGAAAAAGTCAAAGTACATAAAGTAACGAATGAAGGAATGAGTCAACGCTTAGCCATACGACAAGATCCTGTTGGCCTTTAGTCAGGCTAACCCCTAGATTTGTTGGGACAGGATACAACCACTAACCGCCTAAACACCAGCCCACAACAATCTGGATTCCCAAATTAATACGTGCTTAAATCTAACTCAAAACAACTAGGCTTGGTTAGGTTAGTGCCCGCCGACTTTAGAAAAAACCTGCAAGACCAACACGCCGCTTATAATTAAGGCGATTCCGAATACTGCCGCTAAATCGAGCGTTTGTTTAAATACGACCCACCCAATCAGCGTGATCAGTACAATCCCTGCACCCGACCAAATCGCATAGGCCACCCCCACCGGAATCTGTTTTAGTGTCAGCGACAACAAATAAAACGCCAAACCATAACCGACGAGCACCACTAACGATGGCGTGAGCTTAGTAAAACCGTCACTCATTTTAAGCGCCGTTGTGCCGATGACTTCCGCCAAAATCGCCAAGCTTAACAATAGCCATACATTCATCCATATCCCCTTTTATAAATAAACCCAAGCAGACCCAGTGACGGTTTATGCGGCTAGACTATTGATTATAATAGCTGAAAAAGATAAATGCTTGGCACGAACTCCCTCTGGCTAACCGTTAATTTTAGGAAGCACGGGTATGTATACGAACTTAATTTTTACACAATAAAAAACTTTTCAATCATGACAAACTGTCTTTACTTAAAAGACAGTTTTGTGTAAATTGTCTTTCATGAATAAAAAATCACTCATTAAACAGCTTATCGCAGATTTTCATGCCGCCCCAATTCGTTCGCTGGTGGCGCGGGATATTGCGTTGCCGTTAGACATCGAAAAGATTGTGGTGGTCACGGGAATGCGTCGTGCGGGTAAAACGTCGTTGCTGTTGAATGCGATTCAAACCCTTCGCCAGTCGATGCCGATAGAAAAGTTGGTTTATCTTAGTTTTGAAGATGAACGTTTGAGTTTGCAAGCGGAAGACTTGGATTTAATTCTACAGGCTTACCGAGAACTCTACCCTGATTTGGATTTATCCCAGTGTTATTTTTTCTTTGATGAAATTCAAGAAGTCCAAGGCTGGGAAAAGTTTATCCGCCGTTTAGACGATAGCGTCAGTCGGCATATTTATTTAACCGGTTCGAACTCTAAACTTCTCAGCTCGGAAATTGCCACGTCTTTGCGTGGTCGCTGTTTGAGCGTTGAGGTGTTTCCTCTCAGTTTTCGCGAGTTTTTACGCTTTAAAAAAATTAAACCTGATACCGTGACCTCTAAAGGTCGCGCGTTGGTCAATGCGACATTTGAGCAGTATTTGACTCAAGGCGGTTTTCCTGAGTTGGTTGCGATTGAATCCGCAGATATTCGCCGCAAAATTCTGCAAGATTATTACGATGTAATGTTATTTCGTGACGTGATCGAACGTTATCAGGAAGGCAATATTCCGGCGCTGAAATATTTCCTGAAACGCTTGCTGGAAAGCGTCTCCAGCCCGCTTTCGATTGCCAAAATCCACAATGAAATGAAGTCGGCGGGTTTTAAAGTGGGCAAAAACAGCCTGCACGATTATTTGGCGATGAGTGAGGCGGTGTATTTTACGCTAATTGCCAGTAAGTATGACCCATCGATTGTGCGCCAAAGCATGGCTGAGAAAAAAGGCTATATTATCGACAATGGTTTTTTAACCCAACTGAGCTTTCGTTATCAACAGGATCATGGCAAGCTGCTGAAAAACCTGATTGCTATTAGTTTGCGCCGTCAAAATCAAAATCTGCAGTTTATTAAAGGTTCGCAAGAATGCGATTTTGTTTTTCAAACTGACGAAGGGATGATGCCTTTACAGGTCGCCTATGATCTCAGCCATCCCGATACCTTAACGCGCGAGTTGAACGGACTGGTTAAGGCGGCGGCATTTTTGAATGTACAGAAAGGGTTAATCATCACCTTCAATGAAACGCGTGAGTTCGAGCATCAAAATATTGAGGTGAAGGTTCTACCTGCTTGGCAATTTTTATTAACCGAGCTGGGCTGATAGTTTTAAATTCACAGGTCGCCAAGGTAGCATCGCCGCGCTGGGCATTATTTTGACGAGTATTTTTAATCGTTAAAACGACAGCAACCTTTTTCGACTAATCGACGAGTAAGCATGATGTATATCGAACACGCCCCGCCTGCTGATTTGGCTCAGATTTTAGATTGTTTTTGGCACGCACGCGTCGGACAAGAAACTCAACATATCTTGCCGGACGGCTGTCAGGATTGGATTTTTCGTTACGACTCTTCGATGTCTGCATCCGTTATCGGCAGTATGTCGCAAGCGCAAAAACTTCAATGCGTTGAACCATCGCTGTTTTTCGGCATTCGCTTCCAACCCGGTGCCCTCAGTCTATTCAGCACCATGCCAATGAGTCACATCACCGATCAAAGCATCGCGCTTTACGATGCGTTCGCCGTTTCGTCGGCTACCCAGCAGGCGTTGGCGGTCGATAATCTCGCCATTCACGAGTTTGCCAGCATTATGTCGCAGGCGTTACGTCAGAAATTGGCGGCGGTTGATCGTGACAGGCTCGCGCTGATTCAGCAGCTTCGCCGCACACGCGAAGGCCAGATTCAACACATGGCGCACTCACTGCATATTTCGCGCAGACAATTACAACGCTTATTTCAAAACCACTTTGGTTATAGCCCAAGGTTTTATGCCAAAGTCATGCGCTTTACCCAACTGATTAGTCACCTTGATCCCGCTAAACCCCTAGTACAAACCGCGTTAGATTTGGGTTATTACGATCAAGCGCACATGGGCAGAGAAATCAAACAACTCAGCGGCTTAACGCCCAGCCAGCTGATACAACACGCTGTCCCAAACGTACAATCCACAACGTATTGAACTTGTTAAACTGACCCCGCTTTGCAACACAGGAGAAAAGGCATGAAACTCAGTTACACCATTTTATACGTGCAAAACGTGCAGGCTTCGATTGATTTTTACCAAGCGGCGTTCGGTTTAAATTTAAAGTTTAAACACGAAGGCGGTGACTACGCCGAAATGCAAACCGGCGAAACCACGCTCGCATTTTGCGGTTATGACTTGGCTGACCAAGTGGTGGGAAGGCCGTATCAAAAGCCATCGTTTGAACGCCCGATAGCCAGCCAACTGACCTTAGAACCGTCGGATGTCAAATCGGCGTTTGAACAAGCCAAAACCACCGGTGCCCGCGTTTTATGCGAACCGGAAATAAAACCGTGGAATTTTGAAGTCGCGATCTTGCAAGATCCGGACGGACATTTAGTGGAACTGGCAAAAGCACTTTCGTAAAAACCACAACCTAAATCGCAGCGGATTTGGGTTGGTTAGTAACCGAACCACCTAAATTAAACGCTTGGCTTTAAGATTATTAATAACGACTTAAAAAGCGTCGTGTTTGTGTGGTTCAAACATGAATTATCAACACACTTAGCGCTATTGTTATTTCGCCGTTAGAGAACAGAACCATAGAACAGCCCCCCATTTTTCCTTCGCAGACAAGCAAATAAAAAACATCAACACAGCCTCGATTCGCAATGACACGATTTTTTTGTTAAGGTTGCAAAACCTCCACCATCAAAAAAGAATTATATGCGTTCGTTAAAATTCGTTTGGCCTTCCACCGTTTTGGTGCCGGTTTTTGTTCCGGCGGTGGTGGTTATTTTTCTAATGATTGTCGGCACACTCAGTAATCCCGAACTCGCCGGTGAACTGTTTTCCCAAACGCTGGCGTATATCACCACCAGTTTCGGTTGGTTTTATATGTTGTCGGTAGCGATTTTTTTAGTGTTTATTGTCTCCATCGCTTTTACCAGCTGGGGCAACATTAAACTCGGCCCGGATCATGCCGTGCCGGAATACAGTTTTCCGGCCTGGTTTGCGATGTTATTTTCCGCCGGATACGGCATAGCGTTGCTGTTTTTTGGCGTAGCCGAGCCGGTTTTACATTATGCCTCGCCGCCGGAAGGCGCGGCACAAACCGTGGATGCCGCCAAACAAGCGATGCAAATTGCGTTTTTCCATTGGGGCTTTCACATTTGGGCGATTTACGGTTTAGTTGGCTTAAGCCTCGCTTATTTCGCCTTTCGCCACGGTTTACCGCTGTCTATGCGCTCAACGCTTTATCCGCTGATTGGCGAAAAAATTCACGGCCCAATGGGACACACCGTAGATACCTTTGCCATCTTGGGCACGACCTTTGGTATCGCCACCACCTTGGGTTTGTCCGTTTCACAAATTAACGCCGGTATGAATTATCTGTGGCCCAGTATCCGGGTGGGCATCACCACCCAAGTCATCACGATTGCCGTGATCACCGCGTTAGCGATTATGTCGGTCGTGGCGGGCATGGATAAAGGCATTAAACGCCTGTCTTTAATCAATATCGGGCTTGCGATTGCGTTAATGGCGTTTGTGTTTATGGTCGGGCCGACTATTTTCATTCTCGAAACGTTTCTCGAAAACACCGGCAGTTATTTAAGCGGCATTGTCGAACGAACCTTCAGCTTACAAGCGTATACATCCAGCGATTGGATCGGAAACTGGACACTGTTTATTTTTGGTTGGACGATTGCATGGGCACCGTTTGTCGGCTTATTTATTGCAAAAATCAGTCGTGGCCGCACCATTCGTCAATTTGTGATGGGTGTGATGTTAGTACCGACCCTGTTCACCTTTTTATGGTTCTCGGTTTTTGGTGACACGGCATTACACTTAATTATGTTTGAAGGTTACACCAGCTTAATAAACCAAGTGCAGGCCGACCATTCGATTGCATTATTTCAACTGCTTGAAAAGTTACCCTTTAGCGGACTAGTTTCATTTTTAGCGGTATTTTTGATTATGACGTTTTTTATCACCTCCGCCGACTCAGGCGCATTAGTGATCGATTCACTGGCATCCGGTGGCGCGTTAAATACCCCGGTATGGCAACGCGTTTTCTGGGCGGCTTTATTGGGGATCGTCGCATCGGTACTGCTGATTGCCGGTGGATTAAGCGCCCTGCAAACCGCCTCCATTGTCAGCGCCTTGCCGTTTGCCGTCATTATGTTAATTGCCGCATTCGGTATGTGGCGCGCGTTAATTATCGAAACCCATCGTGATATGAGTCTGCAAAATGCCATGCAAGGCAGCCGCGCACACCCATCGGCAAAAGTGTGGAAACAACGTTTAGCCAGCTTAATTGACTTCCCTTCACGCGCTGAAGTTGAGCAGTTCATTAAACACACCGTGTTACCGAGCATGCAACAGGTCGAAAAAGAACTCAAAGCGCAAGATTGGCCGGCGCAAGTGATTGTTGATGAAGCCCAACATCGGGTGCGAATAGAAGTGTCCAAAACCGAACAGCTTGAATTCAGCTACGAAATTCGTTTACGCAACTACACCTTGCC